>JAOUMR010000064.1 GCA_029881435.1 Nitrospira sp. | reverse complement strand
TGCGCGATGAACCCACTTACAGAGGAGCCAGAGGCAGGGGAGGAACGCATTGAAACCGATATGACACCATAGTTCTGCCACACTTCAGCCACAGCGTGCTGCCGATCGCGTCGCGCAACGCCGTGTTCACCGCGGTCGCCGACCTCGGCCACGCAGAACAATGCCGCATCGAACGGGCCCCGGAGCGCGTAATCCTATTGGGTGACTGCCGACGCGCGAAGAGCTACTTGTGCTTCGCGACCCCCTGCGGAATCTTGGTCGGAACCGCGGGAATGCGTCATCGCCCAGAGTAGCAGGAGCCAGAAAAAGGGGAGGACCAACCATGTCTCCCAGGGCCACGCCGCAGTCTGCATCGTCAGGAACGACAGATTTTCGCCGCGCAGCGTCCCGGCGAAGGCCCACCAGCGAGATCCCATGATCCCTGCCATGACGACCAACACCGCCAGTCTCTGCCAACGCACAAGGCTCGGCCAGACCACGATCGCGACCACCAACTCGAGATAATTGAAGCCGTACCCCGCCGGTCGGCCCCAGTAGAGCAGCGTCAGGGCCAAACCAAAGGCCAACGGGAAATTGAGCGAGGCGCGGCGCGCCAACCAGAGACTCACTCCAAGGAACAGGCCCCAGAGCCCCAACGCAGCAACCTGCGTTGGGAATGAGGCTAATCCGAGATTGATCAACCCCTGCAACGGTGTTCGGTTCCATACGCTGAGGGGGGATTGCTCGGCTAACGGCAGGGCCGTCCACATCGCATCCCCCGCGTTGAGATAAAAGGTGAGCGCCTCGGCCCACAGGTCCAGTCCCCAGCGGTAGAGTTCCGCTGCCAGGAGCAGCAGCAGGATCCCGCCGGCCGCCATCAGCGTCCTCGGGTTTTCTCGCTCCGCGCTGCGCGGCTGCACAGCCCGCAAGAGGAGGAAGGCGACGAAGAAGAGTGCGTAAAAGGGCTTGATCAGCACCACGAACGCGATGAGCGGCGTCGCCCAGATCACCCGGTGGTCCCAGAGGAGTCGGGCCGCGGCCAGCGTGGCGAACAGAAGCACGAGTTCAACGTTGCCGCCCCATATAGTGGCCAACAGATCCCATGAGCCGATCACCAACAGAAGCCAGCCGGCGTGCGCGCCGGTCGCGCGGAACCAGATCAGCACGAAGCCCAGAACGGACGCCATAATCACGCCAGTGAAGACCACGCCATCAAGGTTGAACTGATTGATCCAGAGTGCGAGCGTCGGCGGATAGACGTAAGGCCCGGGCTGTTGAGGTTGGGCGGCGAACTCGCGGAGAAAGGCTTGCCCCTCGCCACGCGCCTGTGCAGCCTGCAGCTCCGATTCAAGACGATTGAACGACCGAAAGATCTCGCGACTCTCCTCGGCCGTCGCATACGGGCGCTGGCCATTGGCGATCGCCTCGGCCGCACGCTGATAAGCGAGAAAGTCGATCGGTACCACACCGCGCTTCGCCGAATCCAGGACAAGCGCGATCGGTACCAGCAACCAGACTGCGAACAACAACCACGATAGGATTAGCGGAAGGCGAGAACGCATAGCGGTTTTGGTCCCGGCAATAATCGTCTACACACCGAACGCCAAGCAGCCAGCCCTCCGCCCAATCCCAAGTCTCTTCCGGACCCAACCGCTGTCGTCAACCTGGCGCGATGTCCCCTCGCCACCGGGCCTTCTCCGTCAAGCTGCCTGCTCCAGGAAGGTCCGTCATCGACCCGTTTCCGACTGTGTGACATCTGGCAGTGCGCGCCGCGCGGAGACTTTGTACTTCCCCCGGAAGGTCGCTTACGCAGCTGTTCCCCACCAGAGCTGTTCTACGGAGCTGCTCGTTGCTAGGAGTTCGTGGCAGATTAGAAGATTCTGTTAGTGAATACAATCAGCGGATTGCAGATTCGCAGCCTCTACCATTCTTATGGTGGCATCCAACGCTTAGCTGTAAGCACTGAGCCTCTAGCATGAGCATTCTGTTATAGCGGAAACAACTAAAGCTCGAACGCGCGTTCGGTGGACCAGACGAGCGTGATGGCGATCACCGCCAGAGATCCGCCGGTGAGGATCACTCTTGGGTAGAACCTGGAGCGACTGGTACGGAGCACCATGACACCTCAACCGATGAGGGATGTCTGCTGCTTGTGATTTCCTCCCCCCAGAACGAGATGCTGCGATAGGGTGTCGTTTCCTAGTGCTTGCCCCCCTTTCATGAATCCAAACAGACCGAAAGTTTCGTAAAGCCAACAGTGTTTAAGTTTGCGGTTGTCAGTTCGTCTTGTCCGTGCTACGAAACCATACTTCGTGCTACCTGTTTAGAGGAGGCATTATGGATGAGTTGGTCCGCTTCGGGGTGTCGTTGGATCAGAAGCTGCTGGCAGAGTTCGACCGTCACATCAGGCGAAAGCGATACACGAACCGGTCAGAGGCGCTTCGCGATCTGATTCGGGACAATTTGGTGGGGGAAGAGTGGGATGAGAACAAGGAAACGGTTGGCACGATCACGTTTGTCTATGACCACCATGTACGAGATCTGACTGGAAAGTTGACCGACATTCAGCATGACTATCACGGGCAGATTTTGTCCGGCATGCATGTTCATCTCGATCACAATCATTGTCTAGAGGTGCTGGTGGTGAAAGGCAAGGGGGCGGAGATCAAGAAGGTGGCCGATGCCCTGGTTTCGGTCAAGGGCGTTAAGCATGGCAAGTTGACGATGACGACCACCGGGAAAGCGCTTCGCTAGCTGCGTGCCCATGGGAAACACGAAGGCGAAACGGTCGCTCTCTATCGTTCATTTCCTGTGCCTGGTGTCCGCTCTGTACTGGGCCGACGGCGTCTTGGCGCATGATCCCGATCTAGCCGAGATCGAGGTCCCTGAAGTGTCGGTCGTGGCTGAGCGGCCAGTGGCAGCCTCTTCTCAGCAGTTCATTCCCGACAAAGAAATTGTCCTGCAGCCTCAGGGGCGCCCGGCACAACTGCTGCGGCTGATTCCTGGATTCGTCGCAATCGAACATTCGGGTGGGGCGGGGAAGGCCGACCAATATTTTCTTCGAGGATTCGATGCCGACCATGGGACTGATGTGGCATTTTTTATGGACAGCATGCCTATCAACCTGCGAACTCATGCGCATGGCCAAGGGTATGCCGACCTCAACTTCATCATTCCGGAGACCATCGTGGGGTTGGACGTGCACAAGGGGTCCTACATGCCTGAGTTCGGAGACTTCGCCACGGCGGGGGCGGTGAACTTTAAGACGCGCGATGTCGTGAGGGAAGGAATGATCCAAGGGGCCGGTGGAGAATACCAAACGCAGCGATATGTGCTGATGTTTTCACCGACGAAAGAGCGAGTTCGCACCATAGTGGCCGCTGAAGGGTATTACACGAACGGTCCCTATCTCAACGACAATCAGTACCATCGGGCCAATGTGTTCGGGAAAGCGACCACGAACCTGACTGGGCGGGATGAACTCAGCCTGCAAGCTACATTTTTACAGTCCAGATGGGATGGCTCGGGTGAAATTCCGTTCAGAGCCGTGACCATGAGAGGCCTCAACCGTTTTGGGTCGATCGATCCGACCGAAGGGGGCAACACCCTTCGGTCGACCGGCCAACTGAATTATCACTACGACACGACGACCAATGGCGAGTTTTTTGCCAATGCCTACGGCCAGTATTATCGGCTCGATCTGTTCACGAATTTCACGTTCTTTCTGAATGACCCTGTCAATGGGGATGGTTTCGCACAGTTTGATCGACGTGCCATCTATGGCGGGGACCTTGGGTACAAGCAACGCACAGAGGTTCTCGGAATCCCGATCATCGGGACGGTGGGATTTCAGACCAGAACAGACGATATTCGTCTGAGGTTGGGTACGCAGCGAGCCAGAATTCCGACTGGGACAACGGTCGACAGCCAGGTTTCCCAGGTATCGTATTCGCCTTTTGTTAAGGCGGAAGCAGAGCCGTTCCCATGGATGCGGCTTGCCGGAGGCGTACGGAGCGAGTTTCTCACCTTCAACGTCACTAACCGTTGTCTTACCTGCACTGAGCAACCGTCCGGGACGACGACCTCCAGCATTGTCCTGCCCAAAATGAGTATTACGTTGGGCCCCTGGGCCCGGACCGAATTCTTCTTAAATTACGGCGAAGGTTTTCACAGTAACGATGCTCGGTCCGCCGTGACATCTAGTACCTCTCCCTTAGCTCGAGGAAGAACCTATGAGGTCGGTATCCGGTCGAGACCATGGGGACCTGAAGGGCTTGAAGTGATTGCTACTGCCTGGCGACTTGATCTGCAGTCAGAACTCGTCTTTGTGGGCGACGAAGGAACGACGGAGATTCGTGGGGCAAGTCGACGTCAGGGTGTCGAGGTCGCGGTGCGTGGCCAGATCTGGGGACCGCTCTACGTCAATGGCAGCTTTACGTGGACCCATGCAGAATTTCGAAACGGAGACGCTATCCCTTTGGCGCCGGAATTCACGGCCTATGGAGCGGCGATCCTCCAATGGCCGGAAGGGCTTACCTCTCAACTGCAAGCCACGTATCTTGGTGTTCGACCTCTTATCGAAGATCGGAGCATCAAGTCTCCCTCCTGGATCACGTTTGATCTTTCCGAGCGGTATCGTGTGCCGGTGAAGTTGCCGCACGGACGCTTGGAGGCGTTCCTGTTCATCCAAAATCTCTTCAACACCAAGTGGGAACAGGCTATATTCGCGTTCGACTCGCGTCTGCGGAACGAGCCGACGGGGGTGACCGACATTCATTTTGTACCAGGCAACCCGCGGACCGTAATGGGTGGACTTGCCTGGTATTTCTAGCCGATTGCGGAGAAGAGCTTCCGTTCATTCGGTATACTGAGGCCTGTTGAAACACCATGCCAGTTTTACGAGTCTGTTAGCATGTCGACTTTCAAGCCCCTCGCTCGATCCTTCTTTCATCGCCCCACACTGGTTGTGGCTCGCTCACTGGTCGGTAAGTATTTGGTGCGTGAGAACGGGAAAGGAACGATTCTGGGAAAAATCATCGAAGTGGAAGCGTACGTCGGCGTAGAGGACAAAGCCTGTCATGCTTCGAAAGGAAGGACGGCGAGAACTGAGGTCTTGTTCGGTCCCCCAGGGATCTCCTATGTCTACCTGATCTATGGCATGTACCACATGTTGAATGTGGTAACAGAGCGACCTGAATTTCCTGCGGCCGTGCTGATTCGAGCGATTGAAGTCGATGGCAAGTTAATTGATGGACCTGGGAAGCTCTGCCGCGAGCTGGAGATTGATCGGTCGTCGCATCGACTTGATATGACGAACGGACAGGCCATTTGGTTTGAGGATCGAGGCAAACGAGTCGCCTCTAGGCAGGTCGGCACCTTCCCCAGAATCGGCGTGGACTATGCAGGGGCGTGGGCAAAAAAACCTTGGCGGTTTCGGTTGATCAAAACTGACTAAGGAAGATGAATTCTTTCAGGTACGGAAGGAACTGGACGGGTAAAACAGGGGAAGTCTTGACGCCCAAGCCTTCCCCTGTTGACCGATGAGAAGTTAGTCGATCTTGCGATTGCCAGTGATCTTGGTGGCAGAGGTCACTGGTGGGGCAATCTTGATGTCCGGTCCCTGCACGTTGGGAAGCCTGCCGGCACCCTGTTCTTGCGTGATCCGCGCATTGTCCGTCTTCACGAGCTCTTGCTTGCTGTGGTGATCGTCAAATCCCGCTGCCTTCAGCAGAGAGGATTCCCCACCCGCGTTCACCTGGCCGGGATCGTTCGCGGTCGGCTGGCCGGTTACCGGACTGCCCGAGTTCTGCATCGGGTAGCCCTCATGTTTGGGGAGCAGCGCCGGGTTCGCCGACGCGACGGAGCACGCCAGCAGGATTGAGGAAGCTGTCGTAACTGCACCGGTAAGAAGTTTCATGCCTATTCTCCCTTTGAAAAAGAAGGATAAATGACCATGATGCATTCCGAGTTGTCACGTGTGAGGCCCGTGTACGCGGGCAGAATCATAGCGATGGACGGCATCTCTGTCAAACAGACCAAGGTGTGACCGAATCTCCTGCTCGGATACGGTGGAGCTGTCGTGAACGAGCCGGCAAAGAGTGGTTCAGGCACACGATCAAGCGTGGCTCATCAGGTTGGTCGGCGAGGGGGACGCCGGCCACGGCCACGATGTCGAAAGGCCGGTCCACGGCTGACCCCAGGAAGACGAATCGTGACGGTGGTCCCTTCACCAACGGCACTGCTGATCGCAATCGTCCCACCGTGTTCTTCGATAATCTTCTTCACGCTGGGGAGACCTAGCCCAATACCCGAACGTTTCGTGGTGAAAAAAGGCTCGAAGACTTTGTCGACGAGTTCGACGGGGATGGGAACGCCGTCGTTCTTAATGAGAATTTGAACGTCCAGCCCGCGACCGGCACGATGCTGCGAGACCTGGATATGCAGATGGCCACCGGGAGACATCGCCTCGGATGCGTTCCTGAAAATGCTCAGAAATGTCTGCTGAAGCTTGGCCTCATCGCCCCGCACCGGCGCGATGATATTGGCATAGTCTTTGGTGACTTGAATGCGGGTCGCTTCCAGATCGGTACCGACCACGACCAGCGCACTCTCGAGTACCTCCGGAATCCGGCAGAGATGGCGATTGAGTTCAAGCGGCTTGGCGAAGTCGAGGATTTCATTGAGAATGGCCTCGATCCGGATCAAATCACGCATGGCATTTTCAACTCGCGTCTGTGGATCGAAGTCGAGAATCCCTTCGCTGGTCACTTCTTCCAGTTGCGATCGAATCGAGGCCAGCGGCTCACGGATATCTGTCGCTAAAAAGGCGCTGAACTCACCGATCGCGGCCTGGCGCTCCTGCTTTCGAATGACGGGCTCCGAGGGGCCGTTCGAGATGGATTGGAAGTCTGTCGTTCCCGAATCGGTCGTCATCGGAGGGATGGAAGCCTGTGGCGCAGGTGTTTGCAACAGTTCCGCGAGTTTGAGAATGACGGGTTCCAGTGTACGCGCATCGGTGGTTTGGTACCGGTCTGAGTCCTTGGCCCCCAGCGTAATAGTCCCACCGACCTGACCCTTGACGAAAAAAGGAACGACGAGCGAAGACTGAAACTGGTCTCTGAAGAGATGCTTGTGGTCGAGAAAGCGGCCTTGCGTGGAGGCCAGATCGTGATCCACGCGCGGCTTCCGATGACGTACCGCCCAGCCCGCAGCCGAACTATCCAAGGTGAGGCGCTGACCGGGCCTCAACTCTTTCTTTGCGTCTTTTTGCTCACCCTTGAGATCGCCGACAAGACCCAAGACCTCGACGTTTCCCGCCAGTGGATCGTAGAAGCAGGCCCAAGCCCGATCATAGGCGACATATTGATGAGCCTCGGCTAAGGCTGTTTCGATCTTCCCTTGGAGTTCGGGCGAGGAGTGTTTGGTGACCGGTGGATAGAGGTCCGCCCCGGTTTGCTGTGGGGGACAGGGTTCCTGAGCGACGTAGGACCGGCTCATGACCACGTTCGTATTGAAGAGACCTTCGCGGTCCAACGTTTTGGTCATGCCATCGCACATCTGTTCGAGCTGCGTCTTCTCCTTTTTGGAGAACGCCGCGCCTTCCTTTCGTCCGATGACCAGGCAGCCGTAGATACGGTTGAGGTGACGAAGTGGTACGGCGAGCATGGACTTGGCTCCGGGGGTAATCAGCCGCAGGCGAACCGTCCGTCCGCCTTCTTGATCTTGCACGGTCGTCGCCAAGGCAGAGGCCCGATGATTCGACAGGGTGCGGAGAATCGCTTGAACATCTCTGTGGGTGAATCCACGCGAGGCGTGTTCGATCAGTGGCCCATTCTCTTGATGGAAGATCGCCGCCAGGACCGAATCTGTGCCGAGGTCGTTCAGCACGGCATTCAGCGTCCGTTGCAGGTGTGTTTCTGGTGCCGGTTTGGCTTGAGGGGTCGACGTCGTCATACGTTTCAGTACAAGCGAGCGCATTGTAGCCGGAACGTTCGCGAATAGCTACTCTATCTCTGGAAAAGAAGAACCGCTGCGGATTCAGAATCGGGGATCGACCATGCAGGAGCATGCTTCCGACAAACCGCTGGGTTCTCTGTGTTCAGTCCCTCTAAGTGGATCTGCCGCCAGTAACTTTTTAGTCAGTTTTCTGGGCCGAACCTATTCAATGGCCACCCATTTCAAGTCAAGGCCAAATGTAATCCAAGTTGAGAATCAACTTTTTTCTGATGCATATAGGGTGCTTCTTATTCCAAGTGGACTTGAGCAGGCCATTACTGGTCCTTCAATAAACGGTCTGGTACCGCGATCATTTCAAACAAATATTCTTGGAAATCTTTTCACGAGTGCTGACCTTCCCCTTGTACCCCCGCCCCTTTCCTCAGCGAGCAACTTTTGGACGTTCAATATGCTTTTTTCAGGTGGAGGGGTGGGGGCTAGCGCACAAGGAGTAGTCACCTCCCTGACGGCAGTGCCTGAGCCCAGTGCGCTGGAGCTGACCGGAATGGGTCTGCTTGTGTTCATCGGCGTCGAGATGAGACATCGATGGGTAGCTCGGACTCAATAGGTCATTTCCTCACGAAGGCTTCTAGCTCGTTCAGACTTCCGTCCCCGTCCCGGTTGGTGACTGTCCTGCTGACGAACAGGCAGTCCAGAACGAAAGAATCTACAGCCATCGCTCCACTCACGCGTATCGAAACTGATACGAAGTGAATCTATCGCATCCACTCCCCACGATCGCCATACTTCGGATAAAGCCCTAGACTACTCCCCACATCAACCTCATTCCCCATTGTTTTAGGTGACTTATGACGAGATACCCAGGGCAATAGACGATTTGCGCGCTGGCACGCGGGTTGCGTCTGTGCACAAAGTGACAGGGATGCAATCGGAGGCGCCACCGATTCTAGACGTATACAACCATTTACGACCATACGAAGAATGAGGGAGGAATATTATGTTTAGTGATACGACGATCTTAATAATTTGGTGCTCGTTGAATCTGGCGATCATGATGGTGACGATGTTTCTCTGGTACATATCCAGGTTGATTAGGGAGGGGAGTCGCCAGGATGGTATGGCCTCTGAGAAACGATACGATCGAAGGTTTTAGCGGGGGAGAGGGCACGATAGATTGCGGCCATCTCTACGTGCTGCAATTGCTCACAGAAAAGAAGGCGTAGATTTCGTGGGGATCTCAACTCGGATCGATCATTTCAGCGGGACGACAAGTGTCAATCACGCGGCATTTTGTCGGGATCAAGCTCAACCAGCCGGAGTCGACCATTGCCGATGTGGTCGGTTTTATAGATTCGGTTACCAATCTGGATGGTTCCGATTAGGAGATTGCCGGTGATGACAAACGTGAAGTCGCCTTGTGTCGGAGGCTTGAAGGTCCCACGGACGACACTCGTGTCGTTGATACGGGAGACTGTGGAGGAAACGTCCAGTTCAGGGTTGGCGTTATCGAAGAGTTCTACAGTGATCGTAGGAAGAGGTCGGGCTCCTGCATCCTTGATCATGTGGAGGAGTGGAAGGTCAAGCGCGATCTCACGATCGCGGAGCATCCACGGCTTCTTCAGCAGCGGTGGTTGATTGGTGGGGGGAGGAGTCAGAACGGTTTGCCACAAGCTCTTTGGCGCCGGCGGTTCGTCGGCCCACGCAATGTGGCTCATGACGCCACCAACTGCCACAACGAGAAGAAGATATCGAAATAAGTGGAGCATCGGTCATCTCCTGGAACCAGCTGTCTTGTTCGTTCACTCTAACACAGAGGCAACGACATCTGAGCGCGATTCTGACCGGAAGGACCGGCTATCGGTCCTTCCGGTAGGGGTCTTGCTCATGGGTGTGGCATGTGAGCCTTTCCACGCGATTTCTCGTAGGAATCCGTGCGAGGTTCATCAAGTGAATCGTCGTCGGACTCATCGTCGACCTCGTCATCTAATTCACCGCCCACATCGTTGGGAGAATCTGCGCGTGAGTTGGAGCGAGAATTGCCCAAGGTATTCGGAGCCGTAGCGGCGGAGGTGGAAGTTCCAGTACGCCATGCGGCCACAATATTCCGGACCTCGTTCATGGAGCGGGCATTGTCCGCGGAGTTTGTAGGGTTGACCCTGTGATCGATCCCGGCCGGGCGGCCATTGATCGTGATCTTCGGGTTTGAGAAATACTTCACGCGTGGACAGGAGACCGTGGGGCAGGGGTACGCCATGATCGTGCGAAATTTACCGATGGTGTCCCGATACCCATACGAGTAGGCAAAGACTCCGGTGCCGCCGCTCGCGCGGTCGTGCGCATTTCCCATGTTATGACCCAATTCGTGAGTGAGCGTGTTGTTCGCCACGCACTCGCGATCCGTGACGCTGAAGGCGTAGTTGGCGAAGCTGGCACGTGGGCCGTTTGCCATGACATAGGCGATGCCGCAATAGCTCCCGCCGTTGTCCACAATCAAGGCAACCAGGTCGGCCTTGTATTGATTGCGTAATTGATGAACCTGGTCCATGAAGCCATCGGTCGTGCTCCGTAAGCGCGTGAGATCGGTGCTGATGTTGCCTGTTTCTGTATAGGCGACCTCGGCGGCGCGGGCTAGCCGGAGTCGCATCGCAATCCCGCTGTTACTGTAGGCTTGATTGGCCAGATCGACGCCCAACGCAACCAGCGCATTCATGGCGGCCTGGCCGCCCTGCCGCGCTCGCGCGGTCGAGGTGTAGACGACGAGCAGGTCGACGATCGTGTTCGGTGTCGTTGCGGCGGCGGTCGTCACCGCGCCAGTCGTCGCGGCTGCAGCGGTATCGAGCTGTTCAAGGTTGGGCTCTTGTGCAGGGAGGTCCGCAGGGGTGCCATCATCCGGCACTACGAGTGGATGGTGATCCAGCGGCAAAGCGTCTTCGTCTATTTCGACGAGACGGTGGCGGTTGTCCTCGGTCGGCTCAATTTTATAGAGACGCTGGTTCGAGTAAATCGTTCCCACCATCTTTCTGCCGCGCATCGCCAGCGTGACATCGCTCTCTGAGTCTCCCTGTAAGCGGCCGTGCCACACCTTAGCCTTGTTGCGATGGATTTGCGGTTCGTCGAACTCCAGCGTGCGAGTTCCGGCCTCGAAGAGGTCCAGCGTGACAGCGGCCTTTTCTTCTTTGCGGGCCTGATGCATTGCATCCAGCGCAGTTGGATTGAGTGCCATGGTTCGATGCCGCCGCACCCATCGCTTAGCCATCTGAGGTGACGGAAAGGCTTGGGCGATCGCTGGGGGAATGTCGCTTGGGGTGTCAATGAGGAGTGGTGGCTGGGCGGGTGTCGAGGCGCAGATTCCAACAGCTGGTGTACCAAACGCTGCTACGCACAGGCAGAAACCTATCGTGTGCGAGCGAAAGAACGAGAAGCGCCGTATTCCGTGGCCTCTCGGTGACTGTCGAATTGACAAAGTCGGCTCCATGTAACCCTCCTTCTGGTTGAACCTATGGGGGCTCGTCTCAGCAAGGGCCATACCTCCACATGAGCCACTACTTTCTCGGGATGAAGAAGGCAGGATCGCTCGTACCATCAAGTCGTTTGTGAGGTAGACAGGCAGAGTTCGAAAATGAATAGGAAGGGAAACTTTATGGCAGAGTGTAAAAGTGAAGGTCGTGACCTACGCAGAAGACCTCATCATCATTCACGGGCTGTACTATAATGAAGCAGGTTCTACATCGTTTCGCAGCGCTGAGCTCTCCTAACCCCCTATCACGTGCTTGTAACGGTCGAATGGTCGGATGATTCAATCCGGATTGATGATTTTGGGAGGTCGACGTGGCTCTTCCGGCAAGTCTGGAAGAGGACGACGGTCGACGGTCCAACTGTTGAGGATGGTCGTGACCAGGCTGATGATCAGCGCGCCACCGACAGCAGGCCAAAATCCTGCGACGGTAAACCCTTTGACCAGGAACGCCGTGAAGCCCAACAACAATGCGTTCAAGACGACGAGAAAGAGGCCGAGCGTAAACACGATCAACGGTAAGGTGAGCAGAAAGAGAATGGGGCGGAGAATCACATTTAAGAACGTCAGAATCAGCACGGCGGCGATGCCGGCCGTCAAGCTCTCCGCATCCAGGCCTGGGACGATCGCGATTGCCAAGAAGACCGCGATGCCAGTGATGAGAATGCGCATGAGCGCCTGGCGTACTCCGCCATGGAACGGTGATTCGTGGGCTGCGCGAGAAAAGCGAATGCTAGGCATCGGCTACCGAGTGATTGAAGGGTTTCTCATCGGTGAATAATGCACGACGGTTGCGGTCACCTTCTGCTTGTCTTTTGTCGCCTCAATGATGACACGGTCACCTACCTCTGGCAGGTCGACCGATTTGGGGTTGTTCTTATTTTTAAATTTCACCTGCTTGTCGAGCAGCACGGCGACGACCGGCCCTTTGGCTGTCCTGACTTCAATATGTTTGACATCGATGGCTGTCACGATGCCGAGTACGTGCAACAGATCCGCTGCCTGGGCCCAGCCTGTGGTGAGTGCTCCAAGTGTGATGAGCAGTACAACGCTGGCTCTTGTCAACCGATCGGCGCTGAGAAACATGTCTTCTTAGTCCGGTAAAGATGATGGCCCTCATCGTGACAGCGAATCGAAGCGGAATTGCTCCTGCGCTCGAGACCCGAGCATCATCTCACCCCACTATACAAATTCTTCCGGCCGAATACCACTCCATCATACGGTGGGCTGCCACCGTCGACAATCGGAGAGGCGTACAATCAAAAAGACCAAGAAAGGCAAATGCATCAACAGGCCACTCACGCCCATGAACGATTCACCGATCCAGAACGTCATGCCGAGGTTGAAGGTCAAAACTCCGTAGTAGAGCCCGATTCCGAGCAAAAGCCGCTGCGTGATCGGGTGTGGTGGTGAGAGGGGAGGAAGGCGGCGGTCCAGTAAAAAATAGATGGCGAGCGCAATCAGACCCACTACTGCCCAGCCGACATAGTTGGCCATCGGAACACCGAAGTGCCAGCCTGGGTCGGGATAGTAATAAATCTTGCCCAAAAACCAGCGATCACCTCGCAGAGCCACCGGATCGATGACCATATCGATAAAGGCGAACAGAAACGCGGTCAGCCCGTAGACGGACCAGCTCGTGCGGGTCTTCACCTCGAAGCCTAATGGTTTGAGAGGGAGATGCTCGGCCATGGAAGAGGAATTGAGCGGGAGTAAGAGGCCGAGAGCCACGCAGTAGGAGGCAAAGAGAAGGAAGCTGAACGAGATGGAATCCATGAACGGCACGTCGAACACATAGAGTTCCTGGCCGACCGTCGAACCGTTGTAAAAATACCAGCCGAATGGGATGCCGGTTCGTGTCGAGGAGAACTCGCAGACGAATGCCGTGATCCAGCTGATGAGCCAGAAGCGCCAAGTTCGGGGCCAGCCGATCAGTTTGATGGCAGAGAAGAGAAATGCGGCGAGGAAGATAAAAACGTAAGGCCGGAGGACGATCGTCTTGAGAAATAGGGCGACAGCTTCCATGGACAGGGCTTACGCAGTTGCTGTTATGCGTACCCGTGGTTCTTGAACCACCGCACGGCCTTCTCCAATGCCACTTCGGGGGGATGTTGCGGCAGGCCGAGTTCTCGGATCGCCTTGCTGCAATCATAGTGCATCTTATACTTGGCCATCTTCACCCCTTCCAGCGGAATGCGCGGCGGTATGCCGGTGAGGTTGGCAAACCAGTGATTGAGATAGGCTAGCGGGAGCACCGCGCCTCTCGGTAATTTGAGAGCCGGGGCTTTGACGCCGGTTAATGTGCTGAGAATCTCAAACACTTCACGAAGCAACAGGTTCTGAGCGCCGAGGATATACCGTTCCCCTTGCCGACCTTTCTCCATTGCGAGCAGATGGCCGGTGGCCACGTCATCCACATCGATAATGTTCATGCCGGTTTCAATGTAGGCCGGCATTCGGCCTTTCATGAAATCCACGATGATCTGGCCGGTCGGGGTCGGCTTCACGTCGCGCTCGCCGACCGGGGCACTGGGGTTAACGATGACGACGGGCAATCCCTCCTTCGCCAGCTTGTGTACCTCCTGCTCAGCCAGGTACTTTGAGCGTTTATAGTGGCCGGCCATTTGTTCGAGTGATACCGGTGTCTCCTCCGTTCCGAGTCCTCCACCAGGCGGCAAACCGATCGCGCCGATGGTGCTGCAATAGACTGTGCGCTCGACTCCTACTTCACGCGCGGCTTCCAACAGATTTCTGGTGCCGACCACATTGATCTCATAGAAGATCGACGGATCTTTGGCCCACAAGGCGTAGTGTGCGGCAACATGGTAGAGGTGGCGGCAACCGCTGAGAGCTTGGCGGAGTGATTCTTTATCACGGAGATCGCCGGAGACTGTGTCGATGTTCAACGACCGGAGATTGGTTGGATCACTTCCGGGGCGGGCAATGACACGGACTTCCACCCCGGTCTGGAGCAGAGCTCGAACCACGGCGGCCCCGACAAACCCAGTTGCTCCGGTCACGAGGGCTTTCATGGCGAAAATATGAAATATGAAATATGAAGCGTGAAGCGTGTGAAAAGATGATAGCCGCTCGATTGTACGGGTTTGCGTTTCACGAGATACGATTCACGAGCGACGTCAGTTCTTGCGACTTGTGATATACCGTGCGATCTCACGCAAGGGATTGGCGGAAGGGCCAAAGGAAGAGAGGCGGCTGATGGCGCGGGTGACACAGTCATCGGCCAGTTTCTTCGCCTCGTCCACACCATAGAACGTCGGGTAGGTTTTCTTTCCGCGTTCGGCGTCAGTGTTGGGATTCTTACCAAGCTCTTCGCGCGTCCCAGTCACGTTCAATACGTCATCGGCGATCTGAAAGGCGAGGCCAATATCTTCAGCATAGCCGGTCATGTCGTCTAGCTGGCGGTCGCTCGCTCCGGCGGTGATGGCGCCCATGCGTACCGCGGCACGAATGAGCATGCCGGTTTTGTGCTTGTGAATGTTCTGCAGGGTCGGGAGATCGATATCCTTGTTTTCGGCTTGGATGTCGAAGACCTGGCCACCCACCATGCCCATATTGCCGGACCCAAAGGCCAACTCTTGAATGATGCGCACTTGTCGCACCGGATCGCAGCCCTTCATGAGATCCGGCCTGCTGACCAGGTCGAACGCCATTGTGAGCAACGCGTCTCCGGCCAAGATGGCCATCGCTTCGCCGTACACTTTATGATTGGTCGGTTTCCCGCGGCGAAAGTCGTCGTTGTCCATCGACGGGAGATCGTCGTGGATCAGCGAATAAGTGTGGATCAGTTCCAGGGAGCAGGCGACCGCCATGAGGCCGGGTGGTGTCTGGCCCAGCGCGTCCGCTGCGGCAATCGTCAGAATCGGCCGCACCCGTTTCCCGCCGGCCATCAGGCTATAGCGTAGGCTCTCATGTAGCGTCGTCGGCGGCACAGCAGCCGGCGGAGCCACGAAGTCAAGAAAGCGGTCAACGTCGAGTCGTTTGTGTTCCAGATAGTCTGCAATGTTCATGAAGTTTCGCTCTCGTTGCGACGCTACTCTAAATTCCGCGGAGAGTAACAAACGATGGGAAATGAGTCAAACGGGTGTAGTGGGCAATCGGTCTTTGCTTCAAGGGTAAGGCGCATCTTGCAAGCTTGCACAGCCAGGCTTCCTCATTCATCCCTGAATCTCACAGTTCTCCATGTGAGTGAGGTCTCATGGTTTACGTCCTCCCCGTGCTGGGTCGTGCAGCGGTTTGAGCTTTTTCGGTTTCACGCCAGTCACTCTGTCGCTGGAGATTCATGAATAGAATCCTATGGCAACATTGCCGGATGGCAACGCCCAGGTCTGATGCCTTGCGAAACTCTGAAGAGAGGTATACGTATAGTCACTCCACCGCGGAAGGCCGTGAAGTAGTACGGGGTATTTGATGGGGCATGTCGGCATCATCTGCCCGAATACACCAGGACACCTCAACCCGATGTTGGCGTTGGCCGATGCAACTCGTGCCCGTGGGCACCAGGTCACGTTCTTTCTGTTGGGCGATCCTCCCGCATCGGTTGCGGCAGCCGGGTTCGAGATCCTCGATCTTGGTGGGCCGATCTTCCCGCCCGACCAGTATCGAGCCTCGTTTCAGCAGCTGGGCTCGCTGCAGGGCCGGGCGGCGCTCAAGCACACCTTTGCAATTGGGGCACGTGCGGCTGAAGCCATTCTGGAGGTCGGACCGACTGCGGCTCGTGCTGTCGGCGTGACCGCTCTGGTGGTCGATCAGGCGTCGTTCCCCGGTGGTACGGTGGCCGACCAGTTGGGCATCCCATTCGCGACGGTGTGTAATGCGCTCATCCTGCACACTGACTCAATGGCCCCGCCGTTCTTCACCCATTGGCAACCCCAAGACACGTGGTGGGCGACGATCCGTAACCAGATCGCGTGGGGGGGACTGAATCGCTTGTATGCTCCCATTTTGACCCGGATCCAGGACCACCGCCGCCGGCTTGGTCTGCCGGTCCCGGCACGGATCGCAGATATCTGGTCCGGTCGACTGCAGATCAGCCAGCAACCCGAGGTCTTCGAATTCCCTCGGCGTGAGTTGCCGAAACACGTCCGGTTCGTCGGACCACTCAGGCTACCGGGCGGGTATCAGCCGGTTCCGTTCCCGTGGGAACGACTTGATGGACGGCCACTGATCTATGCCTCGCTCGGGACGCTCCAAAACCGTGTCGCAGGGATGTTCCGGGTGATCGCGGAGGCGTGCGAAGGGCTTGACGCCCAATTGGTTATCTCAACCGGTCATGGGGTTGCTCCGGAGGCGCTCGGTGAACTTCCAGGCTGCCCGGTCGTAGTCCCTTACGCTCCCCAGTTGGATGTGCTTCGCCGGTCTGCCATCGCGGTGACTCATGCCGGCCTGAACACCGTCCTCGACGCACTGGCTAACGGGATTCCGATGGTGGCTGTTCCGGTCACGAATGAGCAGCCGGGGATCGCAGCCCGTGTTGCCTGGGTCGGGGCCGGCGAGGCCATTGCCCACAAGAAGGTGACTTCCCAGGCACTGCGCAGCGCGGTGGTCCGTGTGCGGTCGAACCCGTCATACCGCGCCGCTGCCGAACGTGTTCGGGACTCCATCCAGGCAAGCGGCGGGGCTCCGCGTGCCGCGGAGATGATTGAGCAGAGCTTTGGACTTGGGGTGTGAGCTTGGAAGCCAATTCCGTTGCTTGTATTTCCGCCGATCGGCCCGCTATACTTCCAGGTTATGAGTATTCGAAAGGCCGGTGGTGAATGGGAACCGATGCTGCTCGCAGCCGAGCCTAGGTATTGTCGAGTCTGCAAAGATGACCTCTATCGCGACAAGACCATGTTGCGTGGAGGTTGGTCCCGTTGTACGATCTGTGACGAATTTGTTCACTATAGTTGCCTTGCCAGCGGAAAAGTCTCCTTTCTAAAGGCCCGCCCACGGGTGTGTAAGATGTGCCGTTCAGTTCAGGAGGGGATCGTTGTGTCTCCCCCGAAGAAGGACGAGCCCCCTGTGGCCGCCGTGTCATGACTTCCGGTTCGGCGCGCCGTCTTGTGCGCATGCGCGTGGAATGGTCTTGTCTCTTCCTCAGAACGATTCAGTGCGTGACAGCCCCGTTGTTTCGGTTGGGTGGCATCGGGTCACGCCGGTACGGCTCTACTCGCGTGTGATGCTCGCGATGAGTCGGCAGACCGTTGCTGACGACAGATTAAACCGTGTAACTGTTCATTGAGAAGATCATGGCGCAGATCATTCGAAGCGGAGCGTTTCTTCAACAGTGTTGGTCGGTCCACCCTTTGTGTGTGACTGTCAAGCGAATGACAGACGAGAACGGGGTGATTCTCTCCTGCAGCTCATGCAAGTCGGCCCATCATCTCGTGGTCACCACCGTCGTCTCACAAGGGTCCTCGGCGCAACGAGCGGCCCAAGGAGACATCCTTCGGGACGAGCCGCCTGGCGCAGAATTCCTCAAGGCCTGTGTTGCGACGCATCCGGCCTCACTTTCACTTCGTGAGATGGATGTCTTCCAGGATCTTGTGCGGTTGCGCTGCGCCGACTGCCGACGGCAGTACGAAGTGTCGGTTGCGACCTTTGAAACACGCCAGAAATAGTCGAACGCTGAGAGGACAGGAGTATCATCCCGCCGTGTCTCTATCTTGATGGCTCATCCCATGTTGCTCACTGATGAAGAAACCGCACTGGTGGCCGATGCACAGTTTTTTCGTAAAAAAGCTGTGATTACAGCGAAAATACGAGCCCAGCTTGAAGCGACGCACAAGGCCTTGGCGCAGGAACTCACCAGTCTGTCGCTTGTCACTCCTCCAGGGTTCGATGCCACGGTTCACCAATTGGTGAAGGGCGAGCATCTTGAAGAGTTTCCCTATCAGTACTTGGATTGTCCCAAACACTTTGCCGGCTCAAACACGTTCACGTTCCGCACGCTTGTGTGGTGGGGACACCATATCACCTGCGCGCTGTTGCTTGAAGGCGCAGGAATTCCACAGTACAAACGACAGTTCCTTGGCCGTTTTCACCAGCTTGCGGGACATGAGTTGGAGCTGTCACTGGCTCCGTCGTTGTGGGAGTGGAAGAGGGGCGAAGGCTATACGCTGCCGATTACCCATAACCGCAAGGCCCAGATCGCGGCCGTGCTGGCAGATCGATCGTTTATGAAGGTTGTGCGCTGTGTGCCGTTCGTGGACCTGCAAATCGAGGCCGGGCAGTTGGCTCAGGTGGTGCGCGGCACGTTGCGGTCGATGCTTCCCATCGTCACCCCGTAGCCTTTCCATGACGATTGTCTCCCAACCCTAACTTGGGTAGACTGTGCACCCACTATCTTTGACCTTTGACCGGGAGGGGCCTGTGAAGCAAACGCCGTTGCGAGTTCTAGGCTGTACTATCGTGGTGGCAACCATGCTGGCCGGCTGTAGGGGAACGGGAGAGGTGCGGTTTCTGGATTTACGCGAGAAGCCACCGCTGGTGCAGGTGACCGACATCGAGCCGGTCAAGATCGTCATTGAACCGTTTGACGATCGACGGGCCGACAGGAGCCGTGTGGGTCTGCGCACACACCTCTGGGGAGGAACCACGTATTTCAATGTCCCCGGTGAACAGCTGACCAGTGGGATCGCCCAGCGACTTGCTGATCGATTACGGACCCGTGGATGGGGAGATCGGGTGTGGGATGTGCGTGTAGTTCAAGCTGGATCTGTGACGGATGCCGATATCGTCATCAGTGGACAGGTGCTGGATTTTTCTGTCACTGCAAAGAGCCGTGTCCTCTCCACGATCGTTGACACCAAAAGTCGATTTAAGGTGGTGGCCAAGAACCAAACGGACAACAGCACAACGATCCGCAACATCGAAGGCGGCCGCAGTCGGACGGTTTTTTGGTTTAACCCGGGCGATGTTCAGGAGCAACTGTCTGTGACGCTGAAGGATGGAATTGAGCGGTTGATCAGTGATACAGCGATCGAGCAGAAGGCGCTGAGGCCAGTGCGGGAACAATGAGTGGGGCGCGACACCGGGGACATCGGATTGTGACGCGACAGCCTTCTGAACTCTTATCGCCGGCCATGGGCCATTACAAAGGAAGTCATCCGTGCGAGAGCGGCGGTGGGAAACAACGACGCCACTAAGCTTTGGTCAGGCTCTTGCGGTCGGCGCTCGTCTCGCGACGCTCGGGTTAAAACCAGTGTCCCCTGCTCAGGACGTGATCTGCTACGTCGAGGAATGGACGGTCGAGTCTCCAGACGAGCTTGATCAGCTTGACCCATGGGCGACGGAAGACGTCACGCTCGTCCACATACGAGAACGATGGCGCGGCGATTTTTTCCTCCTTTCCGGGGCCTACCATACGGTCTATCAACGCCATCAAGATGTCGGGACCTATTGCTCTATCAGTCATCCCTGGCGAATTCGAGAGGTGCTGCGGCTCCACGAGCAGCGCGGCATGTTCTGGATCGGCTTTCGGCATGCCCACTCGTTCATCCGCATTCGGCTGCAGACTCAGGCGGTGATTACGCCGGGGGAGGCACGCGGTGATGCCGAACGAGCGCGCTGGTTGGATGAGCGCCGTGCGGCATTCTTGGAAGCGATCGCCGTCTTGGACCTGCCGATCGAAACGCATGTGGAGAAGAATGCAGTGGTCTTACGATCTTCCGATACGTCTATTCCCTTCTTTTGCTCATGGCCAGATGCCTTTGGTCCCTGCCAGTTCGAATACAATACACCTGACGCGTTTGAGTTCCTGGTGCCGGCCAGCAAGTTGGCGGAGACGTTCAGTCCAGAGCCGGCCGGAGTCCGGGCCTATCTCACAGGGTTTTCCGAGGCTGCCCTGGGGGAGTTTCAAGCCATTGAACCGGGTGCGCTCGACGCCTATCGCTGTTCGGTGCATTGTCCGGTGGACGATTTGCCCGAGGTTCTCACTGCGATCCAGCCCCATGGCATCCTGTATGCCACGCTCTGTGAGTTTCAGACCCACACGCTGTTGCCCGAATATGATGATGCTTCGGCGATCATCGGGATTGTTGGAGTCAACGGACAGTTCAAGATCGAAGCTCGCTTGAATCACGCACCGCTCCCGGAAGATGCCATGGCTCCATGGCTGGAACGGGTCATCGGCCATCCTGTTGTGTATGCTCCGCTGCCGGCTTTTGTGTGACACAAATGCTCCTGCAGCATCCCCAGAATGTGTTCTCAACGTGGTCTGGGTTGTCGCATGATTCCACGATTTCATTGAACAATGGAACGGGATTTCGCACAGTGGAGGGATGAGCTCTTTGGCGAAGCTCCAATCCATTCTGGCGAAACCCTTCATGCCGGCGGTGTTCTTTCTCTGCGGCGTGACGTACGACAGCGTGACACTTTCGCGAATTGATCGGCTTGTAGATAAT
>JAOUMR010000117.1 GCA_029881435.1 Nitrospira sp. | reverse complement strand
ACGGCCAGACACCCGATGGAGTGTATTTTGACAATCTGACGACACGGCGGACCGCTGCGTAGTCAGCCATCCGCCAGGCGCCACTTATGACCTGGCAGAAACTGTCCAACTAACCGGAGCCACCTCTGTTCGGATCTCACAAATATCTGCTACCTATCAGAACAGCATCCGCGGTTAAGGCGAGTGATAAAGATGGACAGTTAACGGCATATCACCAGAATGGTAATATCTTTGTAGAGTTCCGGACAGACCAGATATTCAAAAAAGATGAAGAGTATTGGTTTGAATTAACTTTCAAAACCCTTGGAACCTTTTTAACAAGTGCAACTGTTCTTTCAGGCCCATTTCCAATTGATGTTGCAAACAGATTTTTAGATATTCCTGTTATCAATCACAAGTTCAATTACAGGTTTATTTTCATGAAGCCGGGGGCAGAATGGGAGATGCTTTTCAAGAAAAATACAATAAGGCAGGTAAACTCAAAAAACATCTCGGGGGAATCGATTCAAGAGCATGATCGCACAATATATAAGTTGTCACCTTTCGACCTTGCGGCAAACGAACCCTTCAAATGTTTTATAACAAGAAATTACGAATACCACTCATGGTTATTTGCAACTCTAGCTTTCATAGGCGGCATAATCGCTGACAAATTATTCGAGTTTATCCTTAAGGAGATCATGAGCTGCTCGTGAACTGCGACATTCTGAGGGACAAGAAAGGCGACGTAAAGAGAATGTACAAAGGGGTCGGGAGTCATTACTTGTCAAAGAAGATCTGGCCTCATAAGTGGATGAGAAATTAGGGTCAGATCTTGTATCGTGCATGATGCGGCACCATGGGTTGACTTGTTCCCCACCCACCGTCACACCCTCCCGTTACTCTGACGCGTCATTCGTGAATCGACAACCAGAAATAGCGCCTGACGGTATTGTGGTGAGCTTGTCGAATGGCGGCCGCTTCTTCCCACGCGCAACCCCTGCGCCTGTCGAACGCATACGCCGGTGCCCAGAACCAGCTTCCCGTGTATAGCAGGTTGGCTCTCCGCCACAAGCACAGGGTCTCGCTCCGTGCAGAGCACAGGCCCCTCAGCCTAATCACCACCCCATACATTCAGCTCTGAACCATACGCCGATCGAACAACTTCTCAAGCGAGGCGGAATTTCAGCCGGTGAGTCCAGCTGAGGAAGATACGGCTAATCCGACCACACACACAGAAAACTCGTGGCCCTTCTCCACCAGTGCTTCCCCCGTGTGGTGATGGAAGAGATCCTGGACCCATGGAAGTCTATGACGGCCCACCACCACGGTTCCACAGTCGGACTGTTTGGCGGCATTGAGGATTTCCCCGACGATATCTAGTTTATGGATCGTCTGAGAAAAGTGCGTGCTGATCTGGCATTGAGAAACGCCGTGATCCTGAGAGGACCCAATTGGGGTCAGATCTTGTATCCTGCATGACACAGAACCACGCATAGCTCTCCTGGCTCGTTCACCTCCCCGTTCAAATCGAGACATCGCCTCATTCTCGACGCCGACTTTATGATGGCTTAGCTGGTGATCACGCTATTCGGAACCACAGTTTCATTGTTCTCTTGCGTTGTAATCACGAAGGGATAAAACCGCGACATTCTGATTTTTTAAGCAGGTCAAGACTTCGCTTTTCAACGCCCTCAGCCGTCTAGCAGCTTGCGGAAAAACAAATTTTGGCTCCTGCGGCCATCACAGGTATCAAAGTTTGAGAGGACTCTAACTGGCCGTGCAGGGTGCTCAAAATGGACGTCCAGCAAGGCCGCAGCAAGCGAAGAGGCGAATCGTACTCTGCCTCGTACGTTGAGCCTCTGAGCGATGCGAGAACGCCGCTGGCGGACGTTTTCAGCATCCTGTTAGAGCTTCGTGGCTAGGTCGGCTTTGATCATCTCCGGCTTCTCACTCGGCGCGTAGCGCTTCAGGACCGTACCGTCAGAACCGACCAGGAACTTGGTGAAGTTCCATTTGATCGCCTCGGTACCGAGAATCCCGGGCTTCTCCGATTTCAGGTATTGGTAGAGCGGGTGTGCGTTCGTGCCGTTGACGTCGATCTTTGCGAACATCGGAAAGGTGACACTGAAGTTCTTGGTGCAGAACTGTTCAATCTCTGCCTCGCCGCTCGGCTCCTGCTGTCCGAACTGGTTACAGGGGAACCCGAGCACCACGAAACCCCGATCTTTGAATTGTTCGTAGAGCGCCTGGAGTCCCTCATACTGCGGCGTGAAGCCGCACTGGCTCGCGACATTCACGATGAGCAGTGTCTTGCCGCGGTAGACATCCATCTTCTGCGGCGTGCCGTCGATGGTGACGAGGTCGATGTCGTACAGACTCATAGCTCCCAACTCACGGCATCTCCATGTTCATGACCGTACAAGCCTGTCCTCCGTCTGTGCAGACAACAGCGCACTCGTAGGGACAGTGGCATGCACGGCTCGAAACATGCCAAAGCGACACAGCCCTGTCCCAAATGCCAGACGCATTAACAGAATCGTGGGCACTTCTCGCATTGATTTCATGAACCCAGTCATGCCGAACCGAACAATCCCTGCTGGACGGATCACGCCCTGCCAGATCGAATCGAGCCATGAGGGTAACGTTTCGGCAGTCCAGTCGGCAGTGGTGACTTTTCCCGCCACCAGTCCCGTTGCCTCCAGTAATTCTGAAAACTCTTCAATGCTCGAAAAGGCCGGATGAGACCACTGATCCAGCAGTTGCCGCATCACCGGCTTTTCCCACCAATTGAGTGGAACCTGACGATCGTCTCGCTGATTCCAATCGGCCACAACCAGAATTCCCCCCGGTTTGAGTACGCGCATGAGCTCTCGAGCAAATTGTGCCTTATCCGGCATGTGCGGTCCTGCCTCGACCGACCAGACCACATCAAAACTGGCATCGGGGAACGACAGTGCCAGCGCATCATCGACCTGAAAGTGGGCATTCACCTCTGGGGAGGTTAGTTCTTGAGCCCGTCTCACTTGCTGAGGGCTGATGGTGACTCCGGTGACCGCAAAGCCATACTCTCGCGCAAGGATGCGACTGCTGCCGCCAATGCCGCAGCCCACATCTAACACCGTCGTACCGGAAGGAAGCTTGTCTAACCCACCCCACCGCACCATTTCATGCACAAAGTCTGACTTGGCTTGGAGAAAATCTTTTTTCCGGGGTGGAGCGCCATAATGTCCCAGATGTATATGTTCGCCCCAGTAGAACTCGAGAATGCCGTCATTCGTCCAGTCATCATAGGAAGTGGCGACCGAATCGGCCGACTGATATTTGCGGGGGACTTGCACGTACAGCACGACTCCGATCAGCAGTAGGACCAGGAGAAGGGCAAGCGTCACGAGGAGCATGTTCATCATATCGACTGTCTGATCACCGTGATGTCGTTACCATTGATGACCCATATCAAGAAACGTGACCGAGTACCCCACCCTTCTTTCTTGCTAGGCCAACAAAGGCGAAACGTAGCGCAGCGTAGACTCGGAAAAGTTACCAAGTCAAGCTGTCGTCGACTCCGCCTACCACAGAGCCTCCCGCCCCTTCATTCCGCTCAAAGGGCTGTTGCCGAGTGACAGACCTGCAAGAGATAATGTGTCCCTGAACAAACTACAGTGGGTCAATCAGAGAACAAGAACAAGCCCCCTCTCCTCTGGTTCGATTTTTGAGAGGGATGTGATGACGTCAATTTATAGAAGCGAGGAGTTTCGATCAGCCATGAATCTGAAGGTTGAGGAACAGCGGACTGAACCCCGAATTGCGGTGCAATTTCAGGCTCTGGTGTCGGGCTCGGTGGAGTCCGAAGGGATGGGTACTATTCTCAATCTCTCACGGAACGGGTGCTGCTTGGAAAGTCAGCTCCTCATGTTGCCTGGTCTCTCGCTGGAACTGCGCATCGCGGTCCCCGGTTTGGAGTGGGCGCTGATGATTGATGGAGCTGATGTGCAGTGGGCGGATGAAGATCGCGCCGGGCTGACGTTTGTTCGCATGAGAGAGACGGAACGGCAGCGGCTCAGCGATGTGATAACAACTTGGCTCGCGAGAAAGCCTGAGGACGGCGGCGAGGAACAGGCCGAGCTGATGCCGTTTGACTTCCAAGGACTAGAAGCGGCGCTTTCAAAAGATCCTGAACTCGCCATCAGGAAGGGAATGGCATGGTTTGCTCAAGACCGAGCGGAATTCCCTTTTCGTGGAGGAAGCCTGCTCAGGAGAGCATTCCCCACATGCACGCCCGAGTTCGCGGCCGCGCTCGGCGAGTTCGTCAAGGCTGGCGGCGACACGGAGGCAGAATTCTCTCTGGCTCTTCTCCAGAACTATCTCGGTTCGACATCTACCGACGGCGTCTTGAAAGAGCTTGTGTCGCGATTTTCCCATGACGCTCGCAAAATGGATGGAGTCCGGAGCAGCATCAATAGCACCGGCCTGGTCTCAGTCTACGGTGAATTTGGGCTTGCGGAAGCCTGGCAGGTCAAGAAAGAGTCGTTGGCGCGCTGGCTGACAGACGAACGACAGGCGGTCAAAGCGTTCGCCGATCAGCACATTGCAGAACTCGACCGAATGATCGTGGCAGAGCGACGCCGTGTGGAGGTCGAAAGGGAACTGCGAGAGAGGAGCCGACATGAAGATGAGTCAGGCCACGACCATGGTTACAGGGCGAAACCCTTCTGATAGCAGAAATCAGAAATTGGGGTCAGATCTTTAACCGTACATTAGAACACAGCTTTTGCCTTGCCCTCCGCGCCACCTAAAGATGCCAAGGCCTCTGGTTTCGCAAATCCACATCACCAAGCCTCGCTTATCATCTCAATCACCTTCACCGCCCCTCGTGTTTGTTAGAATCACAGACCGTGAGACGACGATATCCCATCGGCTCGGCCATCACCATCGCGGGCTTCCTCTCCATTCTGCTTCTTTTGCAAGGCTGCTCCTCGACACCACCTCGCTCCGGCGTCCATTTTCCCATCACCAGGGGCTTCCATACGCTCTTGCCTAGTGAGCAACAGCGCATCCTCATCTGGGGAGATCCTCTCTTAGCCCGCATGGCTGATGAATGGCTCCGGTCTCATCACTACTCAAACATTCAGATGCCGCCTCAGGTTTCTCACGCGTCCTCGGATCGCAACGCGGCGTTCGCAATCGCGGCAGAGGCGAATGCAGACTTTGTGCTCTTTCTTGAGCATGAAGAACAGAAGGAAGGGGCGCTGATTGAGACGCAATGCGACATACTCTTCAACATCAGTGTCGATGTGCAAGGCCTTTCGGTGGAGCGCAGAGGGAGCGTCCTGCGGGGTAACGCTCATTACCCGCACTGCGTCGAACGTAACGACCAGACTTTTCAGAACCTGACTTGCCAAGCCCTTGCCACCGCCTGGGGATTCCGCTCATCCGGGCAGCTTGAGATTCCCTCAGACCTGGCATGCACAGCCGGCCAGAGCCAACCCACACCGAACCGCTAGGTCCACATCCCCAAATGAGAAGAGACATACCTGTCACAGTACTGGGGCTAGACAGGCGCATTGACTTATTCGTCAAGGAATAGAGATCCGGTCTTGCCTTCCGACACCCCCAGCAGCCGCCACGCCCTCCGGCCCCATATCCGGGCTACCCTGGAGTGGTCAAGCAAATACCCCGGTTCTGCCTGTACGAACCTCTTCTAGCCACGCTTGTCGAGGTGCGGCCTGCTGTGAGCGAGTCGAACCACAGGCCGGGATCATCGTCATGTCCCTGCCCTTCGGCATACGATAACTCAACCTAATTCCTCACGCTGGGCCTACGTTTAGCTTCAGCTATACTTTCCGAGTGAGGTGTTGATTAACCAGGAGGGGTGTCCGATGCGACGAGTGACGAAATCCCTAGCCTTGCTTACGCTTCTCTTCTTCTGGGGCTGCTCCAACACCATCTTGGTCCCGGTTCCCCCACGGATGGATCTCAAGAAGTATGGCACGATTGGACTCGTTCACTTCACCACCAATTCCGATCCAGCACTCAATACGTTTGCCACACAGCAGTTTCAGGAACATGTCCAAGGCGCGTTCCCAGGTACGCCAATCCTGGACTTGGGCACCAAGGAGGCGGTGCTGGAGGCAATCGGCGCAACTCAATTGGACGCCGACGCAATGACACAAATCGGCAAGAAGTATGGAGTCTCTGCCGTGTTCCTGGGGGAGATCGTCTACTCCGATCCAAAGACCGATGTCAGAGTCAACGATATCACCACGCTAGATGGGAGCATACGGACGGAGATCAAAGGTGATGTGTCCGGTAAACTGATGGAAACACAAGTGGGAGCCAGCGTGTGGAGCAGCTCTGCGTGGGCGAAGCGGCAACTCACTGGTGTCACAGTGTCACCAAAGCGAGGATTGCGCACCACCATCGGAGACTCGAATCCTCGCAAGGATATGCTGCCTGCGCTCATGTTTCATTTGACTGAGGATTTCCGTCCACGAATGGTTCGCCAGCCCAAACCACAACAATAACGCATCCCGTACAGACCACGCGCTTCAGTTCTTGACCTTGCGTCTCACGGATAATTGTCGAAGGGACGAGAGGCCCGGCCATTCGAAACCCTCAGCAGAGGCCACACCCTCCGGCCGCCTCTCCGCACGCACCCTCAAATAGGCTTTGCATTCCTACCATGGACCCGCTCGCTCCGAAAAAGTAGAATGTCCCATTCTGCATCCCATTACGCTCAGGAGGAACAGTTCATGACTGTGGAGAGCATGTCTGAAGACGAGATCCTGCAGAGCGCGAATCCGATCATGGACAATCTCATGGACGCTTCAACGGCCATCGACCACGTGCGACACATTCGGGATTTCACTGAGAGAATGAAGGCGATAGTTACCAAAGAGTATCTACAGGAGGTTTGCGAGAAATACCAGCAGGAGAAGGGGGATTTCTCCAAACGAGAACCCGTCGCCGTCTTCAAGCGTCCAGGCGGAGCGGCAATTATCTGGAAACAGTGGTTCACCAACGCGCCTGGTGAATTCGTTGCCGAGATGCTCCTCGTTGAAAAGGATGGGAAATTCCTAGTCGATCACGCAATGGTGTTCTGAAACGATGAGCAACAGCCCGTTCTGACACCTGTAAGGAGCACAAACTTCCTGGGACAGAAAAGGGGCGGGATTCTTTTTTGATTGCTAAACGGCGTCAGACCACATTTCCCGGTGCAAGGGGGTCCGGCGCCTTCCTCGCATTCCCGCCCCGATCCCCTCTCGCCGACCCCACGCCAGCCCTAAAGTAATGAATACGCTCCCTGCTTTGCAGTACACTGTTCCTCAACAGATCGTTGATGCCTCCTCGCCAAACTGCAGGGGCAGACTGCAGCAAACTTCATCGTGAGGGCTGACACATGCCAACCTGGCTCTTTCCTATACTTAAGGCCGTTCTCCCGCATGTCGGCGCGATCGTGTCTGCTGCTGCGCCAGCATTTACCAAGAAGAGTGCGGATCCTGCCAATCAGTCGATATTGCTCCAACAACAAATCACGGAGCTTCAAGCAGCGGCATCTGCGAACGATTTGCACATCAAGGAGTTGGCGGCGCAGATCCACCATACCGTGGCGGCGTTGGAGAAGGGCGCGTTAATTGCGGAAAGGCGGCATCATCGAATTCAGTCTCTCTGTCTTGCGGCAATGGTCATGTCCGTAACGGCCCTGTGCACTGCGTTGTTCATGCTTGTTGCGCGATGAGGAAAAACGGGGACATTCTGAGTTTCCCCGCGCGAGGCGGTTCGACGCGGTCCGCCACGGCCCTCCCCTCACGCCTCTACTAACCGATCAAAACTGAGTTGCTGAATACGCCTTCAATATGGAGTAGAGTGACTCCCACAGATGGCTCAGATCCGCTGTCTCCTCGCACGGGCATAAAGCAGTAGATCGCTGAGCACATCAACTGAGGTTTCATGAGGAGGTACATCCATGCGTAAGACAATCATTGGCCAGGTCAAAAAAGACACTGTTGTTCCCGAAGGCGAATGGTTGAATGTGGAGGCACTCGCGGAAGTGGAAATCACCTCTGAAGACGCCACTCATCCAATTGAGTCCGCTGAGTCCGCGTTGAAACTCGGTCAGGCCGCGGGGTGGCGTGCGGCGGGTCCGGGGAAACAGGCGATCCGACTGCTCTTCGCCCAGCCACAACGGCTCCGGAGAATCTGGCTGAACTTCTCGGAAACCCTCACTGAGCGTACGCAAGAGTATGTCTTGCGTTGGTCGCCGGACGGCGGGCAGTCGTTCCGGGAAATCGTCCGGCAGCAGTGGAACTTCAGTCCCAACGGGACAACAAGTGAGACCGAAGATCATCATGTCAAGCTCCCAGCAGTCACTATGCTTGAGCTGAGCAACACCCCGGACATCAGCGGAGGCCATGCCTGTGCCTCGTTGGCGCAACTGCGACTGGCATAGCCCAAAACGCACAATCGAGAACATTCTGCGGGACGGGACAGGACAAGGTGTCAGGAACCATTTCCTGATTGCGGAACGGCGTCGGGCCAATTTCCCGACGTGTGGCAGTCCGACGAATTCTTCGCTTTCCCAGCCCTCGCCTCCCCTCACCTCAGACAGCGATGGACCAGGCCGACGATAAACAGTAGAATGGCCCAGGTTCTTCTCGTATCCCGCCGCATGAAGTCGTCTAAAGTCTGTGGGCTTCACTTCGGCTAGTGGGGATAGGTCAGTGTCCCGGGGAGCATGCATGCAAAAGACCCGCATCATCTGCACGATCGGCCCGGCCACGGAGTCTTATGAGATGTTGCAGAAGATGTACGAGGCCGGCATGAATATCGTGCGGCTAAACATGTCCCACGGCGACCACGACTCTCACGCCAAAGTCATCCAGCACATCAAGACACTCAACAAGAAGGTAAAGTTTCCCATCCCCATCCTCCTGGATACACAAGGCCCTGAGATCCGCACCGGGAACCTCTCCAACGAGCTCGATCTGCGGCAGGGTGCCATCGTGACCGTCACCACGCGCGGGCCGATGGACGTTGAAGAGAGCTCCATCCACATCGACTATGCGGATTTGCTTGAGGCGGTCAACGTCGGGGATAAAATCACCGTGGACAACGGGCTGATCAATTTCGAGGTGCTGGAGAAGCAAGAGCGCCACATGCGATGCCGTGTCCTGGACGGTGGGCTCTTGAAGAGTAAACGTCACGTGAATCTCCCGGGCGTCCGTATCAATCTGCCGGCGATCACGCAAAAGGACACCAAGGATATCCTGTTCGGCCTGGAACGGGATGTGGACTTCATCGCCCTGTCTTTCGTGCGCGAGGCCGTGGATATCCAGCAACTCAAGGCCCTCATGGGCGACAAGGTCGGGAAGGTGAAGATCGTCGCGAAAATCGAGGACCAGGAAGGGGTCCGGAACCTGGAAGAAATCATCAAAGAATCGGACGGCATTATGGTCGCGCGTGGAGATCTGGGGGTGGAGATCAACGTGGAAGATCTGCCGAATGTCCAGCGCACGATCGTGCGCATGTGCGCCGAGTACGGAAAACGCGTGATCGTGGCCACCCATCTGCTCGAATCCATGATCCATAATCCGCACCCCACCCGCGCCGAGGTCACGGACGTCGCCAATGCGGTCTATGAAGAAGTCGACGCCGTCATGCTGTCCGGGGAAACCACGGTCGGGAAGTATCCCGTGAAGTGTGTCGAATACCTGCGCAAGATTGCGCTGAAATCCGAAACGATACCCGGATTGCAGTTTGCGAAACACTTGCACAACGCGGGAAATAAGCAGCAACTCGCGGCGGCGGCCGTTCAGCTCGCCGAGGGGGTCAAGGCCAAGGGAATCGTCGTGATCACCAGACGAGGAATCATGGCCGATCTCGTCGCAAACTGCCGTCCTTTCTCTACCAACATCTACGCCTTTACCAACATGAGCCAACCGCGACGGACCATGATGCTCAACCGCGGTGTCTTTCCTTTCAAGATCGATTTCAGTTCGGACCCTGAAAAGACTCTGCAAACGGCGTTCCGGATCCTGAAGGACCGTGAACAGTTTCAGGTCGGGGACAAGGTCGTGATCATCTCGGACGTCCTGGCCCAGCACCGGGTCGACTCGA
>JAOUMR010000200.1 GCA_029881435.1 Nitrospira sp. | reverse complement strand
CACTCCAGACAATACAGGTCGATTCCCCGGTAGCGAGCACGGCAACGCGCCGGGCAAGGGGTACAGTCAGAGTCTACGGCAAGGTGCAGACGTTACTTATGTGAACTTGGGAACCCTATGCCGCTGTCTCGGCAACGAGATGAGGGGGCCTGAACCCGAATGCGGACAGGGAGCGGAGCCTCCGTAGTAGTCCGAGGCTGGGAACGCCAGCCACATGGCGAAGGGAGGCAGTTCGATGAAGTGTAGGTTCAATGCAAACTAAGCAGGAGATTGGCGGTAATGCCACGATCGAAGATTGCCCAAAAGCAGCGAACACTAGCCGTCAAAGCCACTGATGATCCGGCATACAGATTTGATCGTCTGTATGACCTTCTACACTGGGAACCCTGGATTCATCACGCGGCCTCTGCCGTATTGTCCCGACCGGGGAGTCAAACGGACGGGGTTGATGGGACAACCCGCGACTACTTCAAAGACCATTATGACACCCAAATGGTCATGCTCATCGAGCAACTGAAACGCGGCACGTACCAGCCACTCCCGGTACGACGGGTCCACATCCCGAAAGCCAACGGAAAGAAACGGCCGCTGGGCATTCCTGCCCTGCGGGACCGGATCGTTCAGGAAGGCATCAGGATGGCACTGGACCCGATCTACGAGAGCGATTTTCAACCCTATTCGTTCGGCTTCAGGAAAGGACGGTGCACGATGGACGCGATGGCAGTGCTGATGCCACTAGCGAATACCAGCATGAAGCACTACTACGTGATCGAGGGCGACCTCAAGAGCTATTTCGATACCGTGAATCATCGAATACTCCTGACGTTACTCAAGAAACGTATCGCGGACCGGAAGCTTCTGAACCTGATCCATCGGTTTCTCAAAGCGGGCGTCATGGACGATCGCCTGTTTGCCACAACCCGTGAAGGGGTGCCTCAGGGTGGGATCATCTCGCCGCTGCTGGCGAATGTCTACCTGAACGAGTTTGACAAATGGGCGGTGCAGAAATGGCAAGTGCCGCAGTCTGAGAGACGGAAGGCACGGTCATCGGGGCAGGGCAGCTATGCCATGGTCCGATATGCCGATGACTTCGTGGTCGTTAGCAATGACGGCATTGAAGGCGTTCGGCAGACCAAGGCGGCGATCAAGGCGTTTCTAGAAGGTGAACTCAAACTCACCTTATCGGAAGAAAAGACTCTGATTACACATGTCAACAAGGGCTATGACTTTCTGGGCTTCACAGTCCGGAGAGTCAACCCGGAAGGGCGCTGGGTGGTGCATCTCAGACCCACCCGGAAAAGTGTTCAGCACGTCAACGCCAAGATCAAACGCCTGACAGGCAGAAATCAAACGCTTTACGATGAGGGTACCAAAATGATGCAGCTCAATCAGGTCGTCCGGGGCTGGTGTGCGTACTACAAGCACACCTCCCTCCACACAGATCTGGAGGCGATCAGTCGGTATGCATGGCACCGGTACCACGCTTGGCTGCTGGCCAAATACAAGGGGAGCCGGAAAGTGCAACTCATCACGGAGAAATCACGCACCATTTTACGGCGGCAACGGTGGGTTGCCAGAACGGAAGGCATTGAAATCCATCAATGGTTACCGTCGCCAAAGGAGCTCAAGCGCTCACGATACTACGCGAAGGGCCGGGCCGGCTTTACCCACCCGTACCTCGTTGATGATTCTGAGCCACACACTCCGGAGGCCTTCAAGGGACCTGATCCGGCCATCTATCGAACCGCCAGAGGTCTCGATGAACACCGGAACTTTCCTGAGGACTGGCATACGCGCAGGCTTAAGGTGCTCAAGCGGGACGGTTTTGCGTGCATTGTATGCAAAGACCAGAACGATCTACAGGTTCATCACAAGAAGGGACTCAAGTCCTGGGCGGTGAAGGATCTGGAGACCTTATGCCGGACGCACCATCACATGGCGCATGGCTTCAGGGCTGGTTCATGATCATCGAATGGAGAGCCGGATGCGGGGAAACTCGCACGTCCGGTTCGGGAAGAGGGATGGGAGAACTCGCGCATTGGAAGGTGTGTATGACGCTCCCGTCCCTACTTCACTGGTGGGGATATATGTGATGTCGGTCACCCAGGTCTGGTTCGGGCGCATGGCGACAAACGTTTGGGCCAAGACATTCTCCGCCACCGGCAGCGCGTGCGTCGAATCCGTGGTGGTCGTGAACCGGCGCACCTGTTTGCAACGGAGTCGCAGTTTCTTGCGTAGCCGTTTGATGCGTCCGACCCCAGCGGGGAACCCATCTTCACGCAATTCCGCCTGGAGACGTTCCGGCCCATACGTCTGCCGGGTGCGTATATGCGCAGCCTGGATCGCCACTTCTAGGCGAGCGTTCTCCTGAGCGCGCTTCGAGGGACGCCGCATTCGCCAGGCGTAGTACCCACTGCGGGACACCTCCAGCACCCGACATAACACACTCAGGGGATACTGAGGCCGCAGCGTGCTCATGAGTGCGTACCGGGCAGCTGCGCCTTCGCAAAGTACGCGGTGGCTTTTCTTAAGATGTCGCGCTCCATTCGTGCCACGGCCAGGTCGCGCTTCAGCCGAGAGACCTCGGCCTCCAGCTCGGTCACAGGCTGTCGGCTCTTCCCCAGCGTCGCAAGCTGACCTCGCCGGGCT
>JAOUMR010000023.1 GCA_029881435.1 Nitrospira sp. | reverse complement strand
CTGGCAAGAAGGAGGAAAACGGTTGTCGCAGTCAGAACTCGAACTATGGTTTGGCGACTAAGCGCTATTTCGTCGTGGTTAGGTATGTTCCCCTCCATCTCCACTGAAGGACTGTGGGGGGGGGGGATACTACCAGATTTGCCGTTTGAGTGTTGAAATTTTACTTTTCGTGTTCTGTCCCGTTAGACTGCAGACTGCGCTCAGCCGGCAATGAGTACCAAACCATCTTTTCAAGCTATGCAAACCGATCTCATGAACCGGATCATCCGTTACCACGTCCAAACCAAGCACCATTTCAATCGTTATGCTCGCTCACAGGGGTTTCTTGATTGGGCGAACCAGCCCGATCCCTTTCGGCGCTTCGAAGGGGCTGAACTCATCTCGTTCCCCTTGCTCAAGCCTGAGGAAGAGCCGCACTCGCCGGACTATGAAGCAATGTATGAACAGAGAACTGTGCTCTGTCAGCCTATCAGCTTGAGTACGTTGTCCCGTTTCTTTGAATTCGCCCTTGCCTTATCAGCTTGGAAGAAGGCTGGAGAATCGGAGTGGGCGCTGCGAATGAATCCCTCGTCCGGCAATTTACACCCGACAGAAGGCTATGTTGTTCTGCCAGAGATCGATGGGCTCGGCTTGAAGCCAGGCCTGTACCATTACGCGCCGAAAGAACATGGGTTGGAATTGCGCGCCGAGTTTCCTGCAGAGTCAGTTGCTCGGTTGCTGGCTCCATTTCCTTCCGGCGCCGTTCTCTTCGGACTCACGTCGGTTCATTGGCGTGAAGCCTGGAAATACGGTGAACGGGCATTTCGTTACTGCAATCACGACGTCGGTCATGCGATCGGTTCCACACGAGTGGCTGCTGCGACACTGGGATGGAATATGGCTTTGTTGGATGGGATGGATCAACATGCCGTAGCGCAACTACTTGGGACAGGTCGGAAGGAAGACTACGGCGAGGCTGAGCAGGAACATCCGGACTGTTTGGCGGTGATGTGGCCCTCAAGGAAGGTGAGGGGAGAGCAAAGAACGGTGCCGTTGTTTCTCGATTCGGTAATTGTGAAGGAGTTATCCGGTGCAACATGGCATGGGAAAGCCAATCGATTGAGCGGGGAGCATGGCGTCCAGTGGGACATCATTGATGAGGCAGCGGAGGCGAGCTGGAAACATTCTTCGGCACAGGATCTGGTCGCATTTTCACAGCCTCCCCAGAATAAGAACGTCCCACTAACAAGTCATGCTGGTCCTTTGGCCGGCCAGATCATTCGCCAGCGTCGAAGCGCCGTCGCGTTTGACGGCCAGACCTCGATTTCCGCAGCCACATTTTTTCACATGATGCAGCGAGTCATGCCACGAGCCGACCAGCCACAACTGGAGCGGCCGATGCCGTGGGATGTCTGGCCCTATGACCCTGCGATTCATCTTGTGATCTTCGTCCATCGAGTGGACGGACTTTCACCAGGATTGTATGTCCTCGCGCGCGATACCAAGAAATTGGCGTTCCTTCAACAAGCTATGAATTCCGAGCTGGCATGGACCATTGCACCAGGTTCTCCTGAGGATCTGCCGCTGTATTGGTTGCTGGAGGGCGATGCGAGGAAAACGGCTGTGCAGGTGAGTTGCCATCAGGATATTGCTGGTGACAGTGCGTTCTCCCTCGGGATGTTGGCTGAGTTCGAGGGCACCTTGCGGGAGCGAGGCGCATGGTGGTATCCACGCATGTTTTGGGAAGCGGGCTTGCTCGGACAGGTGTTGTACTTGGAAGCCGAGGCAGCGGGAGTTCGGGCAACGGGGATCGGCTGTTTCTTCGATGATCCAGTTCATGAAATTGTTGGCGTCACGAATGTGACTCTGCAATCGCTCTATCATTTCACGATCGGTGGACCGGTCGAAGATCGAAGGATGCAGACGTTGCTGCCGTATCACCACTTGCCACGCCATTCATGACGGGTGAGAGGGGCGAGTCAGCGTATGTTTAAGATCAAACGGAAAAACGAGAAACCCAAGCGGACGGTCCTCTATAACATCGTCGAAGATTATTCTGAGTTTGATGCTCCAGGGAATGTGACCGTGTGTGCGATGACCGAGACCGAAGACCTCTCTGGCCACGCCAAAATTCTCTCAGAGAGCTACGACATACCGCTTGAGACGGTGACGACTTTATTGACCCAAGGCGGGACCTACGTCTATCCAGGGGTCGGCGGCATTGTCACGCGCGGCTTGTTCGCCTGCTGGATTGATCCGTCTACCCGAGCACCGAAACAAACATGGACATTGGATCTGATGCAACTTGCGGAAGCCGAGCAAGTGGCTCGAACCAAAGCACTTCCGCTCCTCGATGCCGCGCTGGAGGTTTTTCGTAAGACATTGCCCGGTGAACTCACGACCAAGCTTGAGCAGAAGAATTTGGGGTTGGACTATCGGACGTTGGATCGTGCCGTCGCCAGGGGCGGCGACGTCAAGTATATCGATTTCCGCAAGGACTGGTCACCACATTTCAAGCGACTCTGTATCATGCCGGATGGACGGCTTGTCGAAACCGGTGGGTTGCACGAATTCGCAGAGCTTCACGGCATCACTGTCGCTCAGGCCAAGACCTTGATCGAACAGGGTGGTACGCTCGATGTCAGTGGAGAAGTGTTGGCCTGTCAAGTTGTGAATGGCCAGCCTGCGGTTGCACGGTTCAGTGCGAAGAATTATGCGAAGGCGAAGGAATTCGTCTTGTCGAAGGGCCTACACCTGATGGATGCCCTGAGTGAAGTGGGGTATGCCGATCCAGCCATGATGCGGGGGTTGGCTCGGAAAACACTGAATACAAGACCGTAACATGAGCGGGAGGGCGGCTATCCTAAATCAAATAGATTTCCTGCCTATCCAGTGCTTTGGAGTTGATAGAGCATTTAAGAGAACCCTGAACGGCTCACGAAATAGCTGTTCACGGCTCCATAGCACTTCTCATACGGCCATTTCATAGCACAGTAGCTACCAAGATCAGCACCAAAAACATTGCAGGCCACATCCGTCATTGAGGGATAGCGATTGTGGCAGAAGACTTGGAAGAGCTCATTCGAAAGAGAGACGCCGCCTGCGATGGTGATAATCGTAGCAATAGTCCAACGAAAGCATGAATTCCAATTCAGTTGGTAGTGGAGCAGGTATCCGAACATCATGAACCAGAGAGTGTTGGTGATAATGTCCTTGAGCATGTTTTTGGAAAATGAGAAACCCTGAAAAGGGATCCAGTGGATTCGGTCCCAGTGCGGATGTCCTACGAAATTGCTCACTGGGAACATGGGGGCGAGCGCGAGGATGAGAATCACAAACCAGAGCAGTGCGCTCTTTCCTTGTTTTAGTCCTGTGAAGAGCGGAATCTTTTGTGATGACTTACGGTCCATGGACGATCATCCCACAGACAGCGTGATCGCGCCAATATATCCTGGATCACATCAACGATATGTGCTGGCGTCAAGTCGGCCACACAGAGTCATGGTAGGTCATTCCTGCAATGCAGTCTGGGGTAAGCGGGCGTCGATAGATTAGATGGAACGGGGAGAGAGCGAGCGTTCTACACTTGGCTAACTAGCGAGTTCTTCTTCCACCGCTTCAAGAAGCTTATTGATGTCGAACGGTTTTTCAAATGCACGACGGGCGCCGAAGAGTTTCGCGACATCCAAGAAGTTCTGGTCGCCCTGAGCCCCGGTAATTGCGATCACTTTGGCGTCGAGATATTCTCGGGTGAGCTGAAGGGTCGCTTCCAGGCCGTCGGTCTCCGGCATCAACAAATCCATGATGACGAGCTCGACTGGCTCCTGCTGATAGAGCGCGAGTCCTTTGCGCCCATCCTCTGCTTGGAGCACGCGGTGCCCGGCCTTCTCGAGGACCTCTTTGAGGAGCCCTCGAATGGATGGTTCGTCATCAATGACTAGGATGGTTGCCATAGCTACTCTAAGAATATTTGTTGATCATACCTAGGGAGGCTGACACTGTCTAGAAATAAAGGATATCTACTATACGTGCAAACGATGAGCACATAATGGGGCTGATCAGCCCCATCCATTTCTTTTCATATCATGGCCTTTCTGTCTCGTGTTCGATCCTCGACGATCAAATTTTCTTCATCAACAACATTCAAAGTGGCACACCCACCGCTGCGAAGGGGGAAAATTTTGGGGTTGACCGAGGTTTAGATTTTTGTTACAAGCGACAGACTTGGAACACCCGCCGTGGTGAAATTTCCACACCCATGTTAGGAGGGTTTCTGTGGATAGTGCCGACCGGGCCAAATGGACCTGGACTCGCCGATCATTTCTTCAGGCGTCTGTGGTAGGGACGCTCTTACTCAGTGGGCGGTTAGTCGCTCCACAACCAGTTCAGGCTCGTGAGCTGCCCGAGGGACGGCTGACGTTAGTCAACGTGCGGACGGATGAGCGGTTGGACGTGACCTATCGCGACGAGGCAGGGAGGTATGATCTTGAGGCCCTCGACGATGTGAATTATCTGATGCGCTGTCTTTATTCGAATGAAGTCGGAGCGATCGATGTGCGTGTGTTGGAGTACGTGAATTTGGTGCAGAAAAAACTTGGGACTAAGAAAGACATCCATTTCATTTCTGGTTTTCGGTCTCCTGAATACAATGCCATCCTAGTGCGGAAAGGTGGACACGCTGCCAGAAACAGCCTCCATATGCAGGGGCAGGCCATCGACCTTTTGATTCCCGGTGTCCATCCCAAAAAACTTCGCCAGGCAGCGATGGAAGTGCGATTTGGAGGAATCGGCTTTTATCAACGTTCAAGGTTCATCCATTTGGACTCCGGTCCCTTCCGGTTCTGGTAATCCCTTCTCCGCAGAACTCATCCCAATGTTTAGTAAAAGCCGACTCTGATTGTATTGCGTAGATGGTCCTTCGATAATGCCGAAACGGCATAGAGCACCACGGGCTGATCCCAGGATCGAGTCCGTCACGATCTGTGCGGTGTATCTCTGATTCGTGTTTCTTCAGTAAGTTGAGTGTTCTGAGAACCTGCCTGACATCTGGACTCTCGCCAGCAACCCTATCAAGTCTGCAATTCCCTTTGGCTGAGATGGTACTTGATCGTCGGAATGGGATGAGGATTTGAGGCTGTCAATGATGGTGTGCGAAGGAATGTGCTTCGGGGTGTGTCTCGGCCAACTTCCGGAGGTCACAGTGGATGTCGTCTGGATCACAGCACTCGGTTTCCAGTTGAATGGTCATGTGTTTGATGCCGAACTCCGTGGTGATCCGGTTCCGGATCAACCGGAGTAGCTCAAACCTTATGCCTGGGTACTGCGCAGGTAGGTGTTCAATACCTGCAGTAGTGGGAGATGCGCGGGAAGTCTGCGATACACATCTTTGGCGAGCGTTTCATCATAGGTATGGGCGGTGCGGTTCCGATCTTCGAGCATGGCAAGCCACCCGGTTTCGTCGGTGATCCAGCTGTTCTTGTAAGCCATCTTGAGGCAGCCTTTCGGGGATTGGCAGTCGAGTCCTTCTGCCCGTGCCCGTTCTTGAATCACCTTCCAGGCCAACTCAAAGCAAAATTCAAACCGCTGGATAGAAGCGTCTCGGGTGAGATCGGTTACAGGGGCGCTGAGGGCCTCGCTGAGACGTGTAATGGCTGTGGCGAAGCTGTCGAGTCTTGTGGTCATAAGCGGATTCCATGACGAAGAATTTCTTGTTGGAACCGCTCGCCGACAGTATGGAGATCGACGATGTCGATTTCATACAACGTCGCTATATCCTCTATTCCGGCTCGGAGTTCGGCGAGTCGCTCAGGGGGGAATGCAGTGGACCCAGAAACAGCGATATCAATATCGGCGTAGGAGTGAGCCGTACCTTTTGGCCACGAACCGAACCAGATAACCTCAACATCAGCGCCCAGCATGGCTCGAACAAGCTTCGCGACTTCTCGCGCGATGTGTCGAGGTCGAGCAGTAAGCTCTTGAGAAATCATAGGCCCAGTGTATCGGTTCTGGTGATGATGTCAACTGGGTTCGCAGGCAAGCTGATGGAAACAGGGCGCGAAGCCCGGAAGGAATCGGACGGTCAGTGATGGTGCACGAAGGTCTGTGTTTCGTGGTGCTGTTCGGTCAGTTTCCGGAGGTCACAGTGGATGTCGTCTGGATCACAGCACTCGGTTTCCAGTTGAATGGTCATGTGTTTGATACCGAACTCAGCGGTGATCCGGTTCTGGATCAGCTGCAGTAGCTCTAGAGGAGTGCAATGGCGTTCGATCATGACATGACTGGTCAGCATAACTAGCCGAGGTTCCACCGCCCAAATATGGAGATCGTGCACGTTCTTGACGCCAGGGATGGCCTCCATAGTCGAAGCGACGTGAGAGACACTGATGCCCGGTGGGGTCGATTCCAATAAGACATCCATCGACTCTCTAAAAATCGGCCAGGCTCCTCGGAGAATGACCCCGACGATCAGTAAGCTGATGAGTGGGTCCAGGACGGTCCATCCCGTGAGAAGAATTGCTCCACCGCTGACGATAACGCTGAGCGACACCCAGGCGTCTCCCAGCATGTGCCAGAATGCACCTCGAATGTTCAAATCGTCTTTTGCGCCATGCTGGAGAAGCAGGGCAATCCCGAGATTGGCGCCGAAACTGACGGCAGCCACGGCCATGACCCATCCACCATCGACAGGGACTGGGTCCAGCAGGCGCTGGACGCCGACGATGGCGATGCCGAAGGCAGTCAAGAGCAGAATGAAGCTATTCAGAAACGCGGCAAGGATTCCGGCGCGATGGTAGCCGAAGGTTCGAGTCTCCGAAGCTGGACGTGCCGTGAGCAGATGGGCATAGAGGGCCAGAAAGAGCGAGCCCTGATCGACCAGATTGTGGCTCGCGTCGCTCATCAGGCCGATGCTATTGAGCCACCAACCTCCGACGAACTCCGCTCCGATGATGACCGCATTGATAGCGAGGGCCAGCTGGAGGCGAGAACGCAGATGCTCAAATGAGGCAAGGCCGGTCATAGCTATAGTGTCGCATGGGCATCCAATCACGGCAAGCGTTGGAGGAATGAATGGTGAGGTAATTGTCAGTTAGCTGGCCATGAGAGGGAGGGTTTCTCTGACATGCGCGGGACTCAGACTGCCTGAGCGAAGACGACAATCACCATTCGGCTCGATCAACAAGTGCTAAAGTGGTTCAAGGCAAAAGGACCCCGGGTCTGAGGAGCGAATCGATGCTTTCCTCAGGGCCTATATGAAAGCGCACAAACCATTTTGAGATCGAAGACAGAGTCGAAACGATTGCCGACGCCTTTTATTATACGTCAGTAGCTAAAGGGTAAGAGCTTCAAGGTTCTTGACCCAGGAGTTAAAGTGGGGACATTTGCTTCTTAGGACTGGGAGGCCGATAGCAGCAGCTGCGGGCGCGCCGACGCGTACTTTGCTTTTCTCGTAGGTAGGCACGTAACGAATAATTCGCTTGCTGGGAGCTGTGGTTGCACCTTCATCAATTTCCTCTGGGGGGATGTCTTTGACTTCGTGTTCGAGCTTGCGCAGGCCAGCCTCTGATCCTGAAAGTCGTTTTTTGAGCTGTGAAAGATCACAGTAAAGTAATGCTAAAGTAATGCTTCAAATTCATGAAGTTGAATATATGGGAGAAAGCGGCGATCTGGGAAGTCAGCTTTAAGTGACTCTTCCAATTTACTTATACGATCCTGTGGATGGGTCAGTTTCTTCGCTTCAGTCCAACCAGGGAATTGATTAGGCAATGCGTACAGGTCAATCATAGTTGTGAATCGTGCATCACTCTGCGGGTCTTCCTGCATGAGACGGTGCAGGTCACCTCGAATCTTGCCGTAATCTATAATGCCTCCACGCTTTCCAAGTTTGCGGTTGGTGAGGACAACTCGTGCTCGCACATCTATGTAATAGGTTGCTAGGTGTGGGCGTAATACCTCTTCAGCAAACTTTCGCTCAGACTGTCCTTCGGCAGTAACGTAAAGGCGAATCCATTTCATTAAGGTTGGCCCCCCAGTTCGTTTTTTTCCCACAACTGGCCTAAGGTATACTCTTTAAGCCATTCTTTAAGGCGATCCTTGTCTTGACGCGCCAGAACCGTTTCACCATTTTGATGGTTTGCGACGATTACCTGTTCCGGCTCGAACTCATCAAGTAATACTGACGATTGTGTCGAGACGATTAGTTGAGCCCGAGCAGCTGCTTCATGTAGAAGACTGGCTAAGAGTTTTATGGCTTGGGGGTGTAGTCCGAGCTCCGGCTCGTCTATGAGAATCGTCGAAGGTGGGTTTGGTTGTAGGAGAAGAGTAGCAAGGCAGATATAGCGCACTGTTCCATCGGAGAGTTGGTGTGGGTAGTAGAGAAGGTCAGAGTACCGATCTTTCCAGAGTAACTGTGTTTGTTCAGATCCCACTTCCTTCAGGACAAATGTGCCGAAGAATGGGGCCACTTGGCGCACTGTCTCGAGAATTTGTTCGTAATGTTCTAGAGAACGATCGGATAGGTCCATTAGAAATGCAGCAATATTTGCGGCGTTGCTGTGTAGTACGTCGTTATCCACGATATTGCACCTACCCATGACTGGGGCTGAGGGGGAGGTATCATGGAAGTGATAGACTCGCCAGTCCCGAATGGTATTAACCACCCCCTGCTGCGAGCTAGAGAGATGAGTTGATCGGGCTAGAGGGCTTTCTACGTGCCCGCTGCCTTGATCGTTTTTAATTTGACCATATAGGGGGCCATCAAATGGCGCAGATTCTTGGGCGAAGAAAAGTGACCTGTCGTCAGCCGCTCGCAAGGTGAACTTGTATTCATTGAGCCCAAATTTCAGATGTGCTGTGAACTCTGGTGTTACTTTCATGCCTTGGAAAAGGAAAGCGTCAGCACGGCCACGGCTGCTGACGTAATTCTGCAATCCTTTGTTGGCATCCATGATGTTGCCAAGCAATTCAAAGAAGCGAATGAAGTTGGTTTTTCCTGAACCGTTGGCTCCGATTAGCACGTTGAGTCCACTATGCATTGGGAATGACTCAAGCTTCCGAAATGATTTGTATCCGGAAAGAGAGATTTTTTCCAAGGGACGTTTTTCTGACAACTTCATTAGCTATGAACTCTCAATAATCCAATATCATAAGGGGTAGTCCCATTGATTTGTTTCTTATCTGCTGGCGAAGGATACCCTTTTTACCTCTAGAAATCACCCGCTAGTAGTAGCCGCGTTTGACAAGGGGTGTAGTGCTGAATTGATATTTGACCAATCTACTTGCTTTGTATGGCATCTTAAAGGGCGAATGAAGAATCCCACCCTGACATTCGGGGTCTCCTTACAATTCAAGCTGCGCTTGACCCGTCTCCTGCTCGCCTTGGGGCCGCACATACTGCCGAATGGTCGCTTCGTTGATGCCCACCGTGGAGGCCAAAAATCCTCGTGCCCAGACCCCGCCGCCATCCCAATACACTTTGCGCAACACGTGCGGGAATTTCTCTTTCATCTGCCGAGTGGTTACGCTTTTCAGGGTCTCCACCACCCTTGAGACTGCGTACTTCGGCGGAATCACCATGTGCAGATGGACATGGTCCCATTCCACCCCAGTCTCCTCCAGAAACCAATCGGGATGAAATTCCCGCACTGCCTGGAGGACCTTCTTGAGATATTCTGCGATTCCAGGCACGAGGATTTTCCGCCGATACCATGTCACCCATACCAAATGGTACTGAGTCTTGTGCCTACATGGGCCTCTCGATGGAGTTTCATCAACGGCCATCATAGCACTAGGCGAGCAACAGACGGCTTCCAGTTCACACCCCCACCCTTCCAGGTGGGGAACTCCCGCGTCATTAGATGGCGCTTGTTTTAGGCTCATCGAGGGGCACCCTGCACTGTGGGGGCTGAGTGAACACACATCAATATCTGGCTGTTCCCAGCTAGCCACCCTAAATTTCAGCAAGAAGCGTGCTTGCGCATGAGCTGATATTCAGCTGTGGATCATTGTGGCCATGATGGTATCTCAGGTAACGAGCAGGATGGCTTGAGTGCCGATGGCATCACTCTCTCGGTGATATTGACAGGAGCCGTTCACTCAACACCGGATAGTTGACTTGGTTGAGTCCTGAGTTGCCGGTTGAGAGGTCGGTTGCAATGACGCGTAACGTGATCCCATCGGGAACGTCCTTTGATGGCGGGACAAAGAACGGTGCGCCAAAACTACGACTCCCTTCATCGTAGAACATTTGGAGACGTTCGATGACTCGGTCGCCGATCAAGACTTCTCCATAAATGTGGAGCTTCCGGGAGTCCCAATCTCCATAGGGGCGAACCAAGGAACCAGATAGGGTTCTGACTGAAGCCCGAAGCTTCACGTCATCCTTGGCGATCAATGGTTCGCGTGGCCTCGGTCGTTCAATCTGAACCAAGTACCCAGAGAGGTGTAAGACGATCCCGTCATGCGTGAGGTCTTGCCCCGGGATCAAGACAAGAGTTTTGCTGGTTTTCTGTAGTGCAGCGGGATAAGCCAACGGCCCTTCGGCCGAGATTTCTACCAACGTCGGTGTTTGCAGCTGTAATATGGTGGTAAAGGCGGCGGACGGACGAGAACTATAGATCGGCTCTTCCATCATGTGCGGTGTGCGCATGATCTGATTCTGATCACCAGCTTCACCTTGTTGCAGGCCGGTCGCCAAGATTGAACTAGTTGCCATGTCGGTGATGGTGACGCGTGCTCCGCCGACCTCTCGCCCCAACACCATGGCTCCCTGTGCGACAACGCGGACAAGCACCGTCGTCGGTTGTGGACCGTTGAGTGAGGAATCAGGAAGGACTTGGCTTTTCGCGGGAGTGGGAAAACAGGGAGAGAGGATGAACGCGAGGATCAATGCGAACGTAGCGAGGGGCAACCGCGTCATTTCACTTTAGTGCCAGGGTCCACTGCTTCCAGAATAGTGACCAAGCCACGTACATCAGCATCCCCTGCCGCAAGGACCATGCCCTGCGATTCAATGCCCATGAGCTTGGCCGGCTTCAAGTTGGCCACGATTACGATGGTTTTGCCGACCAGTGCGTCTGGTTCGTATTTCTTGCCGATGCCTGCCACGATCTGACGCTGTTCGGTGCCAAGCGAGACGTGCAGCTTGATCAACTTCTCTGATTTCGGCACCCGCTCGGCGGAGAGCACCGTCGCTGTCTTGAGCTGAACCTTCATGAAATCGTCAATGGTGATCTGTGGCGCAACCGGTGGTGCAGGGGTGGCTGTGGATGATGGTGCTGCAGGTGTTGTCTGTGAAGGGACAGATGATTCGGTCACTGGGTTGGCTCCTGGTTTTGATTCGATACGTGGGAAAAGTGACTGGCCTTTGTGGATAGCGGTACCTGGCTTCAGGCCGCCCCATTCAATCTTGTGGTTGAGTAAGGAATCTGGAAAGTCAGCTGAGATCCCAAGTTGAGAGCAGAGCGATTGCGCACTCGTTGGCATAACGGGATAGGTTGCCAGACTAAGGCAGCGGAGTGTCTCCGCCATGGTATAGAGGACCGTTCTGAGTTGTTCCGCTTCGTTCTCATGTTTTGCCAGAGACCACGGCGCGGTTTTGTCGACATATTGATTGGCCAGTTGAACGACTTGCCAAATGGCCTCAAGCGCTCGGTGAAATTCCAACTGTTCCAGATGGCGCGGCAGTGACTCATGTAAGAGCGTCACCGTCGCTGTCTGCAACTCTTGCTCTGCTGGCCCAATTGTTCCGGGAGCCGGTATCTGTCCTGCCTGGGTTCGCTCGATCAGAGTCAGTGTCCGACTGAGGAGATTGCCCAACCCATTCGCAAGGTCGCTGTTGACGCGGGTGATCATGGCTGCTTGGGAAAAATCCCCGTCCTGTCCAAACGGCACTTCGCGCAATAAAAAATAGCGAAATGCATCTGCCCCGAATCGCTCAACCACCGTATTCGGATCGACAACGTTACCGCGACTCTTCGACATCTTTTCACCGTCCACCGTCCACCAGCCATGGGCAAAGATCGTTTCCGGTAGCGGAAGATTCAACGCCATCAGCATCGTGGACCAGTACACCGCATGCGTCGTCAGAATGTCTTTGCCGACGAGGTGGACATTGGCAGGCCAGAAGCGCTGGTCGACAGGGTTCTCTCGTGGCAGGTACTCGAGTGCCGACACGTAATTGACCAGGGCGTCAAACCAGACGTAGGTGACGTAGCCTGTATCAAAGGGTAGTTCGATGCCCCAGGAGAGGCGTGACTTCGGCCTGGAGATCGAGAGGTCGCCGAGCTTCTGGGTTTGCAAGAATCCCAAGACTTCATTTCGCCTCGATTCCGGCCTGATGAAGGACGGATGGTGCTTGATGTGGTCGAGTAGCTGTTCTTGGTATTGCCCCATCTTGAAGAAGTAATTGTGTTCGCTGAGTTGCTCGACGGGGCGCTTGCAGTCCGGACAGAGGCCGTCGGCGACGTCCTTTTCCGTCCAGAATCTCTCATCAAAGGTGCAATACCAGCCTGAATAGTCGGCTTTATAAATCAGCTGCCTGTCGTAGAGCTGTTGAAGGTATCGTTGGACGACGGATTTGTGCTGTTGATCGCTCGTCCTGATGAAGGCGTTATTCGAGATATTCAGTTTCTTCCAGAGAGTCTCAAATTGCGGCGCGAGCTTGTCGCAGTGGGCTTGCGGATCGATACCGGCTTTGGTCGCGGCTTGTTGGACTTTCTGGCCATGCTCATCGAGACCGGTGAGCAGAAATACTTCGCGCCCGCGCAGTCGCCAATAACGAGCGAGCACGTCGGCCGCGACCGTGGTGTAGGCGTGACCGATATGCGGAACGTCGTTGACGTAGTAGATCGGGGTGGTGATGTAAAAGGTGTTGTTCTTCGCCATAACGAAGGCAAGATATCAGGTTGGCAGCGTCTATTTCTAGGCGGAGACCCTGGTTGGGACGAGCCCGAGTGCTTCGCGCAGACGAAGCAAGGTCGTTTCCAGTGCCATCTGCATGTTCAGGTGACGAGCAGCTTGTTGGTGGATGCGCTCGATGTCATTCAAAAGAGTCAAGAGGAGGTCGATGTGCGCTCGCTGGGCGTATTGCCGCAAATCGGTAAGTTGGTCGAGATGAAGAATCTGGTCCTGGTCTCCACCCACGATGAGGATGACAAGATCACGAATCCATCGTGTGAGCCAGGTGAGCGTCTCCTCTCCTCGGTCTGATTTCGCCAACGTTTCGGCTGCAGCAAGGATGGCCGTGCTTGAGGTCAACGATTGCGGCTTCACCAAGGTGAGACATTCTTTTTGTCGTGCTTGAACTTCGGCTACGTTGGTCTCGAGCGCTTCCCCGATTCGGCCATCAGCAAGGACGGCAAGGAAGTGGGCATCGGCAGGGGGGAGCTCACGCTTGAGTATCACCGCCGCTTCGACTTGTGTGCGGGCCAGCGCGGTGAACCGGAGCGCTTGGCAGCGTGATCGGATGGTGATCGGAAGCGCATGAGGTCGGCTCGTGACAAGGATAAAGAGCCCATGACCGGGGGGTTCTTCCAAGGTCTTGAGGAGCGCGTTGGCCGCACCGATAGTTAGTCGATCAGCCTCGTCAATAAGGCAGATCTTCCGTTCGCCGATAAGTGGGCGATAGATGAATTGCTGTTCGATCTCTCGAACCTGCTCAATCTTGATTTGCGGCGTCGCGGATTCCGGATCGGGTTCAATCACGAAACAGTCCGGGTGAGTCCGAGCGACTATTTGTAAACAGGATCGACAGTGACCACAGCTGTCAGAATTGTCTATGTGGGAAGGCCGTTCACAGTTCAAAGCCTGAACCAATCGTACCGCGGTCATCCACTTTCCGATCCGGGCCTCACCGTGAAAGAGGTAGGCATGGGCCAGGCGCCCATTGCGTACACTCGCCTGGAGCAAGGAGATAGGTTGTTCGTGGCCTGTGATTTCAGCGAAGGGCATATATCCTAACGGCGATGTGGCTTTTGGGGAGGGTGGGCTTTGAGCCAGTTGGTAACGCAATATTCGACTTCGCGTTCGACAGATTCAAGAGATGCAGACGCGTCAATTATCATGATACGTCGCGGCTCTTTTTTTGCTAACGCATGAAATCCTGTCCGCACTTTCTTGTGGAACCGCTCGGCCTCTCGATCCAATCGATTTTGCGTGGAGCCCTGGCCTCGTCGTCTCCGCAGTCCTACTGAAACAGGAACGTCGAAGACCAAGGTGAGATGGGGGACGAGTTTTCCGGTTGCCCAGTCGTTCATCGTGCGTAAGGTCCGAAGGTCCAGTCCACGTCCATACCCCTGATAAGCCATCGTTGAGTCAGAGAATCGATCACAAACCACGGTCTTTCCTTGTGCGAGGGCAGGCTTGATGACATGATCGACATGCTGACGCCTCGCCGCCAGAATGAGCAGAGCTTCTGTTTCCGGAGCGACGGTTTCCTTGGAATGGTTGAGGAGGATCGTGCGAACCCGTTCGGCAAGCAGCGTCCCTCCTGGTTCGCGTGTGCGTAGCACACTCAGACCCTGGGCGGTGAGGTATGCACAGAGTCTGCGAGCCTGTGTCGTTTTCCCACTTCCTTCGCCGCCTTCCAGCGTAATGAGGATGCCCGATGATTGTCGGAGGGCGCTCGGCACTGTCAGTCCTCGTAGCGTACTTTATAAATGGGAGGCCGATCCTATGTCAGCTCATCGTGAATAGCAAGAGCGGTACCCATCTGAAATCTCATCCGATCGATCTCCTAACTCATTGAAATTTACAATAAAACGCTTGCGAGGTCCGTCTGGAACTCTGTAAGATAAAGCTCGGAATATTCTCCCATTGACCACGTCTCGGTGATTCATGATCAAGACCGCGCTAAGACGGTACTTTCTGACAGGCTTGCTCGTTGTCATTCCTATTTGGGGTACGATCCTTATCCTGAAGACGCTCTTTATCGCTCTCGACGGGATTTTGGGCGAGGCCATGGCGGAACTAGTGCCGGACCACTACATCCCGGGATTCGGCATCGTCACCCTGGTTTTGCTCATATTTTTTGTCGGGTTGTTTGCGGCGAATTTCATCGGGCGCCAGATCGTCTGGCATTGGGAGGATTGGCTCAACCGACTACCTCTTGTCCGTGGGATTTATTCCACATTAAAGTCTATGATGGATATTCTTTCTTTTTCAGAACGAGGGTCGTATCGCCGTGTTGTCTTGATCCAATTTCCGAAGAATGGTCATTATTGTTTCGCATTTGTGACCGGGATGACGAAAAGCGAGACCACGACATTGGGTCACGATACGTTGATTCATGTGTATGTCCCGACCTCGCCTAATCCGACGTCCGGTTATTTTCTGCTCGTGCCGGAACAGGAAGTGATGTCTGTTGATATCAGCATTGAGGAAGCGATGAAACTGATTGTCTCCGGCGGGCTGTATACACCATCCGGTACAATCGCATCAGCTTTGAACGCGGATCCGAAGTGGGGCCAGGTGAAACAGCCGAATGCCGGTGTCCCAATCGGATAGTGGAGTGTTGTCACGCTTACGTTGAGACGGTCTCTTTCCCGGAGTGGATATGAAACAAGCTACGAATCATCACACGCCTTCCTCACGTATTCCCGGTTTAGGGGTCATTGTAATGGCTGCCGGCTTGGGCAAGCGGATGAACTCCAATCATGCCAAGGTCCTGCATCAGGTCGCGGGGCAGGCGATGGTTCTTTACGCAGTCGATGTGGCCTTGCGTCTGGCGGGTCATCGCATTGCCGTGGTAGTTGGGCATCAGGCTGACAGGGTTCGGCAAGTGATCGAGGCGGGTATTACGGGCAGATTGAGAGCTGAGGCTGTGAGCATTGTTGAACAGGCAGAGCAACTTGGGACTGGCCATGCCGTGATGCAGGGCCGGTCTGTGTTCGTCGCCGAAAAAGCGACAAGGCCAACGCAGTATCTCATCCTCAACGGTGATACTCCGTTATTGAAAGAGCAGACGGCGCGCAATCTCGTGCAGGTTCATCAGTCGCAAGGTGCCACTGTCACCATCCTGACCGCGAAGCTCGACGATCCCAGTGGGTATGGCCGGGTTATTCGTCGGGAGTCTGATGTCCATCATGGTGATGTCGCTTTGTCCGATGTGCTCAAGATTGTCGAAGATCGAGATGCGACTCCGGCAGAACGCGCCACCAGTGAAATCAATGTGGGCACCTACGTCGTTTCCGGAGACTTTCTCTTCGATGCACTGGACAAATTGAAACCTGATAATGCGCAGGGTGAATTCTACCTGACCGATATCGTGCGGATGGCAGTGGCGCAAGGCCAGCGTGTCGCCGCTGTGACGCTTCAAGACCCAGACGAAGGGTTGGGGGTCAACACGCGACAGCAACTGGCGGCTGCTGAACAGGTTATTCGGCAGCAAATCAGAGAACGCTGGTTTGATGCCGGAGTCACAATGCGAGATCCTGGCTCAGTGTGGCTTGATGCCGAAGTCACCATCGGGAAGGATACGGTCCTCTACCCGAACGTGATTCTCGAAGGAAGAACTGTGATTGGGGAGGGAACCACAATTCGTTCCGGCGTCCGTATTTCGGATTGTGTAGTTGGAAATGACGTAGAGATTCTCGACTATTGTGTGCTGCGTGAATCGCAGGTCGAGGACCAGGCTCATCTAGGTCCATTCGCACACCTAAGGCCTGGGGTGATCATGCGGCGCAATGCGAAGGTTGGGAACTTTGTCGAGATGAAGAAAGCAGAGCTTGGTGAAGGATCAAAGGCGAATCATCTGACCTATCTCGGCGATGCGCGGATTGGGAAGGGTGTCAATATTGGGGCCGGAACAATCACGGTGAATTATGACGGCGTGAGAAAGCATCAGACCGTGATTGAGGATCATGCTTCTGTGGGTAGCGACACCCAGCTGATCGCACCCGTCACGGTGGGAGAGGGGGCAGTGGTGGCGGCGGGGACGACGGTCACCCAGGACGTGCCACCTGATTCGCTGGCGATTGCCCGTGTGGCGCAGACGAATCGAGTTGGGTGGGTGGCTAAACGGCGTGCTGTGCTGTCTGTCGGTGCATCCATCGGTGCATCCAATGGGAAGACTGCACGTGTCGACGAGGCTTCGAAGACGACAGCCAAGAAAACGTTGCCCCAGACAAAGAAGGGACGTGCGAAGTCAGCGAAAAGGTAAGCATGATGGCGTGGTCACCATCCATCCACCTACTCAGTTCAATCTGATCTCGGAGATACGAGCGTATGTGTGGAATCATTGGATACGTTGGTAATCAAGAGGCGGTGCCGATCCTGATCGGAGGTCTGTCGAAGCTGGAATACCGCGGGTACGATTCATCAGGCGTTGCCGTTCTGCAGGGTGAGAAGATTGCCGTCAGGCGGAGTGTGGGGAAACTGATTAATCTTCAAAACTCGCTCAAGGCCAACGAGCTGAAAGGGACGGTCGGTATCGGTCACACGCGTTGGGCGACACATGGAAAGCCTTCGGAGCAGAATGCCCATCCCCATCGCTCGAAAGGGTGTGTGCTGGTTCACAATGGAATTATTGAGAACTATCAGCAGCTAAAACAGGAGCTGGAAAAAGATGGGTACAAGTTCCAATCGGAAACGGATACTGAGGTGGTCGCGCATCTCATCGATAAGTACCTTCAGAAGGGATGTCCTCTGGCTGAGGCTGTTCGGTTCGCCACAAAAGACGTGCGTGGGAGCTACGCGTTGGCCGTCATCTCGGAGCGAGAACCTGGTACATTGATCGCTGCACGGTCGGGTTGTCCCCTGGTGGTCGGTCGAACAAAAGACGCGTCCTACGTCGCGTCGGATGTCATGGCGATGCTCGCACATACGCGAGAAGTGACCTATCTCGAAGAAGGGGACGTCGCGGTTGTGACTCAGCATGGGGTGGATCTCACGGACGCTGATGGGCACGCGGTGGCGCGGAAATCGTCGAAGATCACGTGGGATGCCTCAGCCGCGGAGAAGAGCGGCTACCCTCACTTCATGCTGAAGGAAATTCACGAACAGCCGCAGACGATTTTGGATACGATGCGCGGCCGATATTCGTACGAAACTGGGGAAGCGGATCTGCCAGACATCGGGCTCACGCCACAAGAATTCGCCACGGTTGAGCGAATTTGGATCGTCGCCTGTGGGACGTCCTGGCATGCGGGACAGGTCGGCAAGTATTTGTTTGAAGAAATGGTCCGCACTCCAGTGCAGGTGGACATCGGCAGCGAGTTTCGGTATCGCGATCCGCTTGTCGGGAAGAACGATTTGTTCATTACCATTTCTCAGTCCGGTGAGACGGCCGATACGCTGGCCGCCGCGCGAGAGGCGAAGAGAAAGGGCGCACGCGTTGTCTCCATCGTCAACGTCATAGGGAGCACGTTGGCGCGTGAGTCGGATGGGGTGCTGTACACCCATTGTGGTCCTGAAATTGGAGTGGCTTCGACCAAAGCCTTCACGGCACAACTTACCGCCCTCTATTTATTGGCCTTGCATTTTGCGCGAGTTCGTAATGTGATGAAGGAGGCTGACGGCAAGGCTTGGTTGGACCGGTTGGTCCGTCTCCCGGTGTTGGTGGAGAGTGTACTGCAGCGAGAGGCTGAAATTGTGGCGATCGCCAAGCGCTATTACAAGAAACGGAACTTTCTGTTCTTGGGACGCGGTATCAACTACCCCATCGCACTGGAAGGCGCGCTGAAGCTGAAAGAAATTTCCTATATCCACGCTGAAGGCTATGCGGCGGGCGAGATGAAACACGGCCCGATCGCGCTCATCAACAGAGAGATGCCGGTTGTGGTCTTAGCACCTCGAGATCGGCTGTACGACAAGACGGTCAGCAACTTGATGGAAGTGAAAGCGCGTCATGCCCCGGTGATTGCGTTCGTGGCCGAAGGAGAGCGGGAACTCGGCAAGATCGCGGACGCGGTGTTCACTGTGCCGGACACCCATCCATTGATTTCGCCGATTCTATTTACGATTCCGTTGCAGCTCCTGGCCTATCATATTGCAGTACTTCGAGGCGCGGATGTGGATCAACCAAGGAACCTCGCGAAAAGCGTCACTGTGGAATAGGATCCAACTGAGTTGTGGAAATGTGACGATGGAAATCACGCAACAGGATGTTGAGAAGGTGGCCCAGTTGGCACGGTTGGCCGTGACGCCAGCTGAGAAGGACACGTTTGCCAAACAATTGAGTCAGATTCTCAAACACGTTGACAAGTTGAATCAGTATGAGACGACAGGGGTCGAACCGACCTCGACCGTCATGGGCCAAGTGAATGTATTTCGAGAAGATGTCATACGCCCGTCACTGTCTTCTGATAAAGCGTTGGCGAATGCCCCGGAGCGTGAAGCAGACGGGTTCGTTGTACCTAAAATTGTGGAGGAGCGTTAATCGTCAAACGGCTGTCTTATGTGTGGAAGCATGCGCATGCCGAGCAACGTTTGACGAATGACGAAAAGTATAGATGTTTCGACAAATGCTACGTTCAAAAATTCACCGCGCAACTGTCACGGGTGCTCATCTGGAGTACGAGGGAAGCTTGACGATCGATCAAGACTTGATGGAAGCGGCCGGTATCCTTCCTTACGAAGCCATTGTCTGCTCGAATTTGAATAATGGTGAGCGATTTATGACCTATGCGATCAATGGCTCCCGAGGAAAGGGCGAGATCATTTTGAACGGACCTACGGCGAGGAAAGCGGCGGTCGGAGACCAAATAATCATTTTCTGTTATGAGTACTATGGGGAAGAAGAGATTAAGAAGCATGCACCGAAGATCGTCCGGGTGAATGAAAAAAATAGGATTGTGACGGTCAACTGATAGGCCGGACCGAGCTAGGCGTCTGATCTCCCATCTTGCCACGCTCACCGCATGTGTCGATAGCGAGCCATCCATGTCTCTTCATAAACTAAGCCTCATCGAGCTTCAAAGAAAGTTTAAGGCAGGAGAAGTGACGGCGGCGGAGATCGTACGGGCGTATTCTCTTCGCATCAGCCAGATAGAGCCGAAGGTAAGAGCCTTCGTCACTCACACGCAAGAATCCACATCCATGCAGGCGGAGTCTTTGGATCAGAAGCTCAAGAGTTGGAGGAAGACCATGCCGCTTAGCGGTATGCCTCTTGCCATCAAAGATAACATCTGTACGGACGGCGTTTTCACGACCTGCAGCTCTCGCATGTTGCAGAATTTTGTGCCGCCTTACGATGCGACGGTTATCGCCAAGTTGCGGGCGCAGGACTACATTCTGTTGGGTAAGACGAATTTGGACGAGTTTGCAATGGGATCTTCGACGGAAAATTCCGCGTTTGGTCCCAGCCGGAATCCTTGGAATCTGCAGTGTGTACCGGGCGGATCAAGTGGAGGATCAGCAGCGGCGGTTGCGGCAGAAGAGTGCGCGGCCGCACTTGGCTCAGATACAGGAGGCTCTATCAGGCAGCCTGCGGCTTTCTGTGGGGTTGTGGGATTGAAACCAACCTACGGTCGGGTGTCGCGATATGGTCTGGTGGCGTTTGCTTCCTCGCTGGATCAAATCGGGCCGATTACGAGGAACGTATCTGATGCGGCGTTTCTGCTCGGGGCCATCGCGGGGCATGATCCATTGGATTCTACGTCGATCGATCGGCCTGTACCGGACTATATGAAATCGCTGCAGAAGCGAGACCTCAAAAACCTGAGAGTCGGTGTGCCGGTGGAGTTTTTCACCGAAGGGCTTGATCCAGAGGTGGAACAGGCGGTCCGGTCCGCGATCGAGGAGTTGAGGCATCTGGGTGCGGAAGTGAAGGAGGTCCGGTTACCGAGGACCGATGCTGCTGTCGCGGTCTACTATGTGATTGCAACGGCGGAAGCCAGCTCGAATCTTGCCCGTTTCGACGGGGTGAAATTTGGTTTTCGCGCGAAGGAAACCAAAGATCTGCTCGAACTGTATATAAAAACAAGACAGGAGGGGTTTGGACCGGAGGTCAAGCGTCGGATCATGCTGGGAACGTACGTGCTCAGCGCTGGGTACTACGATGCGTACTATGGAAAGGCCCAAGCGGTACGGACGTTAGTCTGTCAGGATTTTGAGGCCGCTTTCAAAGAAGTCGACTTGATCGTCACCCCGACCACGCCAACGCCGGCGTTCAGGCTAGGAGAAAAGAGCGAGGATCCGCTGCAGATGTATCTGTCCGATGTTTTTACGATTTCCGTCAATCTGGCAGGACTGCCGGCGATTTCGCTGCCTTGCGGGTTCAGTAAAGCAGGACTGCCGATCGGGCTACAGCTGATTGGGCGCGGGTTCGAGGAAGAGACCGTGCTGCGGGCTGCCCATGCCTATGAGCAGTCAGCACAATGGCATCAGAAAAAGCCGACGATACGGTAGGAGGCAGAGTGAGGGGTACAGGAACGAATGAGAACAAGGGGATGAGAGAGCAGGAGGATCGCCGACTATGACAATCGTTGAAATCGCTGTGCTGCTCGTGGCCGTGGCATTTGCCGTGCTGGTCGGGTGTTTGGTGCCGGTGTTGATGCAAGTCCGACAGACCGTTGCCGAGTCTGAGCAGCTGCTGTCAAAGCTGAAGACTGAGGTGCCTGGACTCGTGGCGGAACTTCGGGCGATCAGCCAGAATGTCAATGATGTGACGAGTCAGGCTAAGGATAGTATCGGACATGCAGCGGTCTTACTGCATGCAGTGGGTGAAGTGGGTGAATCTGTGCAACAGGTTCATCATGCCGTTCGTGGGTCGAGCGGGACGCTCATAAACAATGTCGCGAGCATGGTGGCAGGAATCAAGGCGGCAACTCACGTCGTGCGGGAACGCATGAAACATGAAAGGGGGACACACAATGGCGGATGATCGAGGAACATCGGCAGCTGTCTTATTGGCCTTTTTGAGTGGGGCGGCGATGGGCGCGGTCGCAGCGTTGTTGCTGGCACCACAGACTGGGGATGCATCGCGTGACCAGCTTCGGAGGTATGCCCGGCGTGCGGAGAACGATCTTCGTGACCTTGCCGGTCGTGCCGGTGAGGCGTTTGAAGACGTGGTCGATCAGGGGAAAGACTTTGTCGACACGAAGCGATCGGTCCTTCGGGAAGCATTCGATGCTGGGCGTGAAGCGATGCGGCGCGAACGGGGTCGTGTTCAAGACGAAGAGGTGGAGCGAGGGTGACTTACGAGACAGTCATCGGGGTCGAGGTGCACGCCCAGCTGCGGACGAAGTCAAAAATGTTCTGTGGGTGCGGTACGACGTTCGGTTTGTCGGCCAACAGCCAGACGTGTCCGGTTTGTCTCGGCTTGCCGGGAAGCCTGCCCGTCATTAACCGAATGGCGGTGGAAATGGCGGTGCGAGCAGGGCTGGCGTTGAACTGTTCAATCGCAGCGAACAACCAGTTTGCCAGAAAGAACTACTTCTACCCGGATTTGCCGAAGGGGTACCAAATCTCCCAGTACGAGTCTCCCATCTGCCAACATGGTTGGATTGAGATTGTCGGTGCCGAGGGAGCCAGGCGAATTCGCATCCGTCGAGCCCACCTTGAAGAGGATGCAGGGAAAAACGTTCATGAGACCGGCACTGGTGGGAGCAGAGTGGATTTAAATCGGGCCGGCACCCCGCTGTTGGAGATAGTCACGGAACCCGACATGGGGTCGGCTGACGAGGTGGTGACCTATCTCAAAGGGCTGCGGGACATCTTGATGTACCTTGAAGTTTGCGACGGCAACATGGAGGAGGGGAGTTTTCGGTGCGAGCCCAACCTGTCGCTCCGTCCAACTGGGCAAAAGGAATTTGGGACGAAGGTCGAGCTGAAGAATATTAACTCTTTCAGGTATGTGAAAGATGCAATCGACTATGAAATCAAGCGGCAGACTAGGGTTCTGAATGAGGGAGGGAAGATTCACCAGGAGACAAGACTCTGGAATATTGAGCGAGGTGAAACGGCGGTCATGCGTTCCAAAGAAGAGGCCCATGACTATCGCTACTTTCCTGACCCGGATTTGGTGCCGTTGAAGTTGGACTCGGCATGGATTGAAGGATTTCGATCGTCGTTGCCAGAATTGCCGGCTGTTCGGACAAAGCGATTTGTTTCGGACTATGGGTTGCCGGAATATGACGCCACTACCCTGACCGGTTCGAAGGGCATGGCGGACTATTTCGAATCGTGCGTACAGCAGTTCAACTACCCAAAGACAGTAAGCAACTGGGTGATGGGGGAATTGACGAGAGAGTTGAACAACTCTGAGACAGAGATCGCGGCTTCGCCCGTCAGCCCTGAGCGGCTCGTCAGTCTATTGCAGATGGTAGATGAGGGGACCATCAGTTTAAAAGTAGCTCGTGATCTTTTCCCCGAACTCTACCGCACTGGGAAGACACCAGAACAGATTGTTCAGGAAAAAGGCCTGACACAGGTCTCCGACGAAGGGGCTCTGGGAAAGGTGATCGACGAGGTGCTGGCCAAGAGTCCGGCACAGGTCGCGCAATTCAAAGACGGCAAGCAACAAGTTCTGGGTTTCCTCGTTGGGCAGGTCATGAAGGTGAGTGGAGGGAAGGCAAATCCAGGGAAAGTGAATGAGTTGTTGAAGAAGAAGTTGAGCCCCTAACAAGAGAGGGATACGCGGTATGAGTGCGATTAGAGAAATCAGAGGCAGGCAAATTATCGATTCGCGTGGCAATCCGACGATTGAAGCCCAAGTGACGCTTGAAAGCGGCGCAACAGGTCGGGCAGCGGTACCATCTGGTGCATCAACAGGGGAAAAGGAAGCCATTGAACTCCGCGATGGCGACAAGAAGCGATGGATGGGAAAGGGCGTGTCTAAAGCGGTGGCCAATATCAGTAAGATCATCGCGCCAGACCTGCTAGGGAAAGAGGCGTTTGATCAAGCCGGTATCGATCGAGCCATGATCGCATTAGATGGAACAAAGACGAAGGGGAAACTGGGGGCGAACGCGATTCTGGGGGTGTCGTTGGCTGTGGCCAAGGCCTCTGCACACGAAACGGGGCAGCCGCTGTATCGCTATTTAGGCGGGACCAATGCGCGAGTCCTTCCCGTACCGCTGATGAACATCATCAACGGCGGAGCCCATGCTGACAATCGGTTGGATCTCCAGGAGTTTATGATCATGCCGGTGGGGGCGAGTCGATTTAGTGATGCCCTCCGAATGGCTACCGAGGTCTTTCATTCGTTGAAGGCCCTTTTAAAGAAGAAGAGACTCAACACAGCCGTGGGGGATGAGGGTGGGTTTGCTCCGGATCTCCAATCAAATGAAGAGGCACTGAGTTTAATCTCTCAAGCGATCGAAGAGGCCGGCTATAAGACAGGTCGCGATATCGCGCTCGCATTGGATTGTGCCGCAAGCGAGCTGTATGAAAAAGGACGCTATGTTCTTGAAGCGGAAAAGAATTCAGATCGTTCATCGGAAGACATGATCGCATACTACAGCACATTGCTGGATCGCTATCCGATCCTCTCCATCGAAGACGGACTGAGTGAGCTGGATTGGAAGGGATGGAAGATGCTCACCGACAAGTTGGGCAAGCGAGTGCAGCTGGTCGGTGACGACATCTTTGTTACCAATGTCGAGATCTTCTCCAAAGGCATTAAGGAAGGCATCGGAAACTCGATTCTGATCAAGCTTAATCAGATCGGAACGTTGACCGAAACCTTGGATGCCATTGAGCTCGCCAAACGGTCCGGGTACACGGCGATCATTTCACACCGGTCTGGTGAAACGGAAGATACGACGATTGCGGACATCGCGGTTGCGACGAACAGCGGGTTGATCAAGACAGGGTCTTTGTCTCGGACGGATCGTGTGGCCAAGTATAACCAGTTGCTTCGAATCGAGGAAGAACTGGGAACGACCGCAGTGTATCGTGGACGAGCGGCCGTATCTGTCCAAGCATAGCGGATTTTTGATTTGGTGAATTGACAGAATGGTCATCAAGCGGAATCGTGGCCGTCAATGGCTGGAATGGCAGCGTCGAGCCCTCACCATTGCACAAGTGGTCGGTGCCGCTGGTTGCGTCTGGCTGTTCGTCGCGTTGTTTTCAGGAGAAATGAGCCTCACACGGTACGTGTCCATGCGTGAGCAGGCCACGAGCTTGGAGCAAGAACTGTCGACCTTGCGTAGAGAAAATGTCGAGCTGCAACAGGATATCAATCGTCTGCAGCACGATCCGGCCAAGATCGAGCAGCTGGCTCGGGAACAGTTGGGCTATGTGAGGAAGGGAGAGACGGTGTACCAGCTGGTCCCTGGGTCGGAGAAGAAACGGGAGCCTTTGTCGAAACCATGAAGTTCGGGACGGTTGCCATCATCGGCCGATCGAATGTGGGGAAGTCGACCCTGCTCAATCATTTATTGGGGGAAAAAATTGCGATTGTCTCGAGTAAACCTCAGACTACGAGGACCAGAATCATGGGCCTTGTGCATGTGGAGGGCGCGCAAATCGCGTTTCTCGACACACCAGGTCTGCATAAGCCTGAACATTTGTTGAATCGTCGGATGGTACGAACTGCCGTAGAGACGTTAGAGGAGGCTGATCTCCTCTACATGCTGATGGAAGCGACAAGCATGCCGGGGCCGGGAGATCTGACTGCCATTAAATATATGAAAGAAGCTCTGGCAAGACGGTCTCGACCGGTGATCCTTGTCGTGACAAAAATCGATCTGGTGAATAGACACAAGTTGCTTCCGCTTCTTGAGCGGTATGGCACGCTTTTCGCGTGGACAGAGATTGTGCCGGTTTCTGCGATGAGGGATGACAATATTGATCGGTTGTTGGCTGTCACAGTTCCCTATCTTCCTTCGGGAGACGGGGCTTACGGTGATGATGTCGTTACCGATCAGACTATGAGGACGCTGGCAGCTGAAATGATTCGGGAGAAAGTGTTGCAAGAAACTGAGGAAGAGGTTCCACATGCCGTAGCCGTCGAGATCGATGCGTTCATCGAGGAGGGTAAGCTGGCCAAGATACAAGCTACGATCCTGGTAGAACGCGAAACGCAGAAGGGAATCTTGATCGGAAAGCAGGGAGAGCGATTGAAAGCGATCGGGACTCAGGCGCGGATAGATATGGAACAATTATTCGGCATGAAAGTGTTTCTTGAGCTATGGGTGAAGGTCAGGAAGTCCTGGCGTGAGAATGAGCAGACATTGGTGCAGTTGGGGTACTAACGGAGTATGCAGCCAGCCGAACAACCGATAGAGCCGCGTACGTCGGACCAGCGCTCTCGCGAGTCTGAGCGCGATGGGTTGCGAGAGCTGTTACGCGATCAGACAGACCGTGGTCAGACGAAGTCCGACATTGTGATTCAATCTGTCCAGAAGTTGCTGCGTCGGGGAGCGATCACCAACCTCTCAAGAATGCTGGGGCGCATGCACCCTGCTGATATCGCGAAGGCAATCACCCATCTCTCGTCGCCCAAAGAAAAGCGAGAAATCTTCGAGCTGGTCCGAGGCGAAGGTAAACGGGGCCAGGTCCTCAGTGAGCTTGACGGCGAAAGTATTCAGCAGGTGGTCGCAGATCTGCTCCATTCCGATATCGCGTGGCTTTTGAAGGATCTTGGCCCTGACGATGTGGCCTATATCCTTGGGTTTCTCTCCGAGGATCGCAGTAAGGAAATTCTCGCCTTGATGAAGGCCGAGGATTCGACCGAAGTTGCTGACATCCTGAAATATCCCAAGGATACGGCCGGTGCAATCATGACCACGGAATTCTTTTCCTTGGCGGAGGATGCGACGGCACAGGAAGCGATTCGCCGGTTGCAACAAGCGACTGATGCGGAAATGGTGTTCTATATCTATGTGACAGACAAAGATGATCATCTAGTCGGTGTCCTTTCACTTCGGCAACTCCTCACGGTTCCTCCGACGACGCCACTCAAAAACATGATGACCCGGGAGGTCATGAGCGTTGCGATCGATATGGACCAAGAAGAGGTTGCTCGCCAAGTGGCCAGCTATAACTTGCTGGCCATTCCCGTCGTCGAGCGGGACAGCAAGCTTGTGGGCATCATTACCGTCGACGACGTCGTCGACGTTATTCGGGAAGAAGCGACCGAAGATATGTTGAAGATGGCCGGGGCGATCGAAGAGGATTCGACATCGAAGTCGTCGAGCTTTGGTTCGGCGAAGCTACGACTCCCGTGGCTCTTCACGAACCTCATCGGCAGCCTCTTGTCCGGCGCAATTCTCTGGTATTTTCGCTATACAATCCAAGAGGTTGTGGCGATTGTGAGTTTTATTCCCGTGATTGCAGCGATGGGCGGCAATGTCGGATTGCAGTCTTCCACGCTGATTATTCGAGGGTTGGCCACCGGCACGGTGGAGCTCACCCATGTATGGCCGGTCTTCTTTCGCGAAGTAAAGATCGGCTTGGTTATGGGATTGGCTTGTGGTGCGACATTGACACTGGTTGGATGGGTCTTGCATCAAGGGTTTTTGGGCATGGTCGTTGGAACTTCTCTGCTCATTGCCTTTCTGGTGTCGACCAGTATGGCGACGATCATGCCGATTCTCCTGAAGCGCATGGGGGTCGATCCTGCCGTTGCGGCTGGTCCTTTTGTCACGACGGCCAACGATATCACCGGGATTACGATCTATCTGACCTTAGCCACGATGTTCTTGGAGTATCTCCGGTAAGAATGGCGCGCACAGGGTTATGCTGTTGCCGTCTGTAAGAGCAGGGAAAACGTTGTGGCTCTTGTAAAAACGACGGTAATCATTTTGAAGAGTCGCAAGTGGGGTGATGCCGATAGAATCGTGACTTTTTACTCGAAGAGCTTGGGTAAGATTCGAGGAGTAGCTCGTGGTGCTCGACGCCAGAAGAGCCGCTTCGGCGCCGCTCTTGAGCCATTCAGCGTGTGTCGTTTGGATCTGTTTGAGAAGAATGGTGATTCGCTATTCCGAATCTCACATGTTGACCTTATCAGGTCCTCCCGGGCGTTGCGAGAAGACCTCAGCTTAATGGATTCAGCGGCGCGAATGGTGAACGTCGTGGCAGCCATTACCCCCGATGGAGATCCGGATCCGCCCTTGTTTGATACGCTGGAGCAGGGGTTGATCTCGCTTCAGGAAAGTGAAGACCCACCCTTTACGGCACTGCTCTTTCAAATCCGGTTGCTGGGGTTAACGGGGTTCCGCCCTCAGACCGATCATTGTGCTTCCTGTGGGAAGACATATTTCGTTGGAGAGCCTCAATTTTCACCGATTGCCGGGGGGCTTGTTTGTCAGATCTGTGCGGCACGCCAACGGGCGCGGTGTGTTGCGCTTTCTCGAGGAGGCCTGGCATTTCTTCAGCAAGCCATTCGGCTTACTCCTGCTACCGTCACGAGGTTGCGCGCTACGGGACAGGTGCGGCGCGAAGTGGAAGAGGCGATCGAGGGGTATGTGACGGTAGTCGCTGGTAAACGGTTACCACCCGTAAACTTTCTGTCGGTCGCCTTGCCAGGATGAGATAAATATATGGAAGAGGGAAGTATGCCTGCTGCGGTATTAGAGCCTCGGGATATGGAGTGGCGTGACAAAGGAGTACTGGGAATTCAGTGGAGTGACGGTCATCAGGGGGTTTACCCGGTTCGTTATTTACGACAGCACTGTCCTTGTGCCGCGTGTGTTGATGAGTGGACAGGAGAGCGCCGCCTCAAAGGTGACGATGTACCACTTCTGATCATGCTTCAGGATATTCAGCCGGTCGGTCGTTATGCGTTTCAATTCAAGTGGAGCGATGGTCATGATACGGGGATATATTCATATTCTTTACTGAGGACTCTGTGCCAATGCGATGCCTGTCAACCGGTCAAGCCGGTCGAAGCAAAATCAAAACGGCTCATGTGAGGGCACACGACGTGGCAACCATGGATATCAGCTTGATAAAGAAGATGCTAGGACTCTGCAGTTTCTTGACCTTCCTAGTCCTTATTGGATGCAAAGGTATGCCAACACTGGAGGAGCAAGAGCGCTTAGTACAGGCTGACAACCTTGTGCTAGATCAAATCACTACTAAGGCTATCGTAAACGCGTGGGGCACTCCTCCACTATATCATAGTATGTTCACCCACTTTTTTGTGATGCCTGACTTCAGCGTGATTCCGCAATCACGAGTTGCCATTGGGGAGGCGCCAAAGGGATGGAAAGCCGGTGTCCATGCGGGTGAGGGCATCTATTTCGCCTACCCCGATCGTGGCTGGCTGTTGGTGTTTCTCGATGAGCGTCTGGTCTACAAAGAGAAACTCAAACCCGAAGAGTTACAGGTTCTTGCTGAAACCTGGGCCTATGAAGACCGTTTCAAAACGAGGCTTGATGAGACGTTCCAGCCCTAGTTCCTCTGCTCAATATCCCGCATGGCATTGACAGCACACGATGATTCGCATGTCGTAATGGCAGCCTCTGAGGCTGTTACCTACGTAAAGACCAGAGGATTGGCCGATGTCGTCACGGCGTTGGCAATAGGGGATTGTTGAATAAATGGGCGTTGATTGAAGTTTTGGTATACTGCGCCTCGTCCATGGTTCGCTCCCTCCCTCTTTGCGCTGGAGCTGTGTATGTCTCAAATGGAACTGGTCGATCTCGACAGTCTCGTCTCGTCCACGCACCTGTACCGGCGGTTTCACGTCTCTCTGCCGGATGCCACCGAAGTCGTGGCCGCCGTGAGTCATCTCAACGGGGCCGATGGGTATGGGGTGGGGCGGCTTTTTCGCTGTCTGCTCGTGCAATTTATGGAAGACCTCTCTGATCAGGAGCTGGAGCGGTATCTGGAAGAAGATCTGGCTGCTAAATGGCGGTGTGGGTTCATCGTGTCGGAACCCACGCCTGAAGACAGCCTGTTCAGTCGTGTTCGCTCCCGCATCGGGCCGACTCGCCTCTCCCAACTCTTTGCCACGATGCGCGAACAGCTCAAAGCGGCGGGACTCATGAGTGCAGTCTTCACCGTTGTGGATGCCCCGCATCTGATTGCCAAAGCCACGCTGTGGGAAGAGCGCGATAACGCGCGCCAACAGCACATCGAGAAGCTGAACAACACGGTGCTGCCGAAAGTGGCGGTGGATACGCAAGCCTGGATTCGGTGTAAGGGCAAGAAGAAATATTGGTACGGCTCTAAAGAGCATGTCAGTGTGGATAGGCAATCCGGGCTGATCAACACGATGGCCACCACCTCGGCCAATTTGCCCGATGCTCAAGGTCTACGGCATGTCTGCCCCACCCAAGGGGCGATCTATGGAGATACAGGCTATTGTACGGCTCCCGCTCGGCAGACTGCCGCCCAACGGAACTGTCATCTCGCGGCCATTCAACGGAACAATATGCGATCCAAGAATCGAGATCGCGATCGGTGGTATACGCACTTGCGAGCGCACGAAGCGGGTGCGTTACCGCGGCGTGGCCAAGAATCAATTCTCGGCCTTCTTGCAGACGAGGGTGTTTAACCTCAAACGGGTGGTCGTCCTCGACGCGGAATTGGTGGAGGCCTCACCATGACGGGGGCCAACGGAACTGATCTCTCAAGAGAGAGGCCCCGATCTCATAGAGAGGGTCGCATGGCCACCCCACAGACAGCACCTCAAAGAGATAGCGGCCCCGAGAGCCTTGACCAAAAGTGTTGTTCGCATCGCCGTACGAAAAGGCTCCACGTCGCTCTATTCAATAGTCCCCTTCGTGGGTATGAGAAGCTCGAAACGTGGAACTCATTGGTCAGATCTGGAATGGGTACAGATCTATTCTGAAAGGGATCGGCCTAGCAATACATCAATCTCTATCGGGCTATGGTAAGAGATAAGAGGAGGGGGCTAACGAGCGTTCAAAGAAACGTTAACTCCTTGTCCGAGTCTTCCCAGCAAAGTCCTGGCTTTTAGTACGTAGTACGAGTTTTCGCCATCATGGAGGGTGATAACGGAAAGAAAAAGGTCACGAGCGATATCGATGTGCCCTTGATCCAAGGCTAATTCTCCAGCATGTAAAGCACAGGCGGAAACCATAGCCTCGACATCAACAGCAACCCGACTAGTTGGGTTGGACACTAGGCGTTCAATACGGGCGGGTAGTGGAAGAACAAATCCTTCATACCCCCCTGGTTCCTGTACGTGGGCCGAGCGAAGCTGCTTCAAGTCCGATTCAGCTTGGACGAAATCGGAAGTTGACTTGCAATCTGCGTATGTGTTCCACAACGACATAAACCCACTATTTCCTGATTCTGATATCTGGGTTGAGGGGCTGCTTGTGCACCCCGTGACCATAACCATCACTCCCATGGCAAGAAGGCCTAGTCTCAAGTGTTTTCCGACCGCGTCACCACGCTTCATCGATCTTCTCCTTCAATACGAGTGGAAGTTTTGCAAATACTAGGCCTAATTTATAACTATTCAAATTGAATTGAAAATTACAAATATTGATGATTTTAAATGGCGAAGGAATGTGTCAATCACAACTCACTGTAGTGTTATTGACACAGTCAAGAAAGATCGTTGTGAACGTGGCTTGTTATGAGGGAGGATTAGGAATTAAAGATTTGGACAAGAATGCCTGTCCGAGTGGTAGCGTTCGTTTTTCGCATGATATGTTTGATGTGTTCTTTTACGGTCTGCTCTGTGATCTGGAGGGCATTGGCAATTTCTTTATTCGTCCACCCCTTTGCCAAATGTTCAACTACTGACTGCTCACGGTTTGTTAACTGGAAACGTTCTCGAGCATGCTCCGTATTCAGGTTTTGTTTTCGCCCCAACTCTTCCATGGTAACTACCAACCTGGCGTATTGAATGCCTCCTCGATCGGGCAAACCAAACCCCCTCAGGAGGATTGGCTGATTAGGGTCACCCGTCACACGCTTTAGTTCGAATTGTTCCCAGTCTTTGGCTTCTGTTCGGATATGAAGCGCTTTGATGATTTCTGCACAGAGTTCAGTCAGCGCTGTTGGGAGAACTCCGCGCGCTGAAATCGAGGCATTGCCTCCATGCTCGGCAGCGTTGATCTTCTTGGCAAGTTCTGTGGCTTGCCGATTCATATGTAAAAGCTGCATGGATGTTGATAGCACAACAATGCCAGACCCGGCCCTCTGATCAGCGAGGGCATCTGTTTGGTCGATACCTTTGGATGGATCGGTCATAGAGTTACGAGATTCCACTATCGTTCTTTCTGCGCGCGATCAGGATTAACCTTTGGGCTCGACAACTTGAATGAGACCGACCGTGCCTCCTTAAAGTATACAGGAATAGTACCTAACCCTTTCGAGGGAGTCAACATAATACCTTTGAGAAAGCGGCCTACGTCATCGGTATTGTTGATTCCGGCGGTGGACCATACTATTCACCTGCATCAGGGTTGAGAATCACAAGGAAGACCTAGTCGATATGTGGATGTCTGCAGTTATAGCAGGGCTAATTAACTGCGAAATAAGGTGAATCTAGGACCAAGACACCTTGCTGAGGAGGGATTGACGTGGTATCAACAGAATGGGAGTAGCCAATAGTGGATAGTCATGAAAGCCATGGGGATAGAGCGGCGTTGCTCAGGACTATCATTTATGAAGTATCAGTCGCAGATGAGGGGACCGGTGATATTGCCAAAGAAAAGAGGGCATTGTCTTTGAATATTAGTAATGGGGGTATGCTAGTGCTCATGGATCATGCTCCGGACATCAAACAGGTGCTGAAAGTTCATGCGCCAACACCGATAACTAGAGCGGAAGCTCCGACACTTGCTGAGGTGCGTTGGACTAGAAAGCTTCCATTTGGGAGACCTAAAAATAGCGAGACGGCCTATTTCGTGGGCTTGAAGTTTATGTTTTGATCGTTGACTCCATAACGGGTATGCTAGTCTCCAGCTTAGCATGCCTCCTGATGTTTATAGTAGATTAGGTATGTAGGATGAGTGAATGTGGTTATCAAGAAGTTTTAAAAGTCTGGCCTTCTCATCAACAGATGAACTATTGGGGGGGGCTGTTTAAGGTCTCGCCATTCTTGTTTCTTTATTGACGACCGGGTGTTCAAGTTACTCAGAAGTCAGCAATTTGAACGACAGCACATCCAACATTCATGCGGGTTACAGGGCTGTTTATGTTGTCTAAGTTACTGACTTCTGAGTAATTTTCTGGTCGTGTCTTTGTTCCGCTGGTAATCCGGCTGTGCCGGAATTGGCGGTAGCTTGTGCGGTGGAGTGAGTAAATGGATACTATGAACGATATTCAATCATCGCAAATTCAAGAGCTACGCTGGTATGTCGTGAGTACAAAAGCCAATCATGAAAAGCACGCTGAACGGAATATCGCGTATTCAGGGATTGAGTGTTATCTACCACTACTGAAAGAACGTAGGATTGTTCGTAACCAGATAATAACTGCCGTCAGTCCTCTCTTCCCTGGGTATATGTTTGTTCGAATTGATCTTGCACAACATTATCGGACTGTGAATTATGCCAGAGGTGTTCGGAAGATTGTAGGATTTGGTTCCAGGCCAATGGAGGTTGATTCCGCGATGATTGACTCCATTAGATCAAAAGTTACCAGCTCAGAAACAGATATATTGCAAAGGCCTGAGAGGTTAGGACATGGCCAACGTGTTCATATACAAGGAGGTCCGCTGAGTGGGCTCGAGGCCGTTTTCGTCGGGGGAATGCCTGGTCGACAGAGGGCTATGGTGCTCCTCCATACATTGGCACTTCAAGCTCGAGTTGTGATCGAAGTCGAAAAGCTCGTTCCATATGTGGCTGCTTAGTCGAGTGCACATCAAAATTTTTAGACAATTAGGTAAGATTTACGTGAGAATACCTGAGGCATTTAGGCTTCTGGCTTAGGGAAAGGAGGAAGGAACTTTGAAGGCGGTAATTCTTGCGGGAGGAATGGGAACTCGACTTTCTGAAGAAACCAGCATGCGGCCAAAGCCAATGGTCGAAATCGGGGGGAAACCGATTTTATGGCATATCATGAAGATCTATTCCGCCCATGGCATAAAGGAATTCATTATTGCGCTTGGCTACAAGGGGGAAATGATCAAGGAATACTTCCTGAACTTTTATGCGTTTAATAAGGATATTTCAGTCGATCTTGGAAGCGGGAAGACAACGATTCATGACGGGAAACAGCATGAGGATTGGAAAGTGCACTTAGTGGATACTGGCCTACATACACAGACAGGAGGGCGACTTAAACAGCTGAAGAAGTGGATCGGCGAGGATGAAACGTTTTTGTTTACATATGGAGATGGAGTTTCAGACGTCGACATTCAAGCCACTATTAAGTTCCACAAGTCTCACGGAAAGTTGGCCACGGTGACGTCTGTTTTGCCTCCTTCTAGATTTGGGCGTCTTGTATTCGATCAAGATCATATCGTCGACTTCAAAGAAAAGCCTCATGGGGATGAAGGCTGGATCAACGGTGGTTTCTATATTCTTGAGCCCAAGGCCATTGACTATATTAAGGGTAACGAAACTGTGTGGGAGAGAGATCCGATTCAGCAACTCACGAAAGATAATCAATTAATGGGTTATCGGCATGATCGTTTCTGGTCCTGTATGGATACGCTGCGTGAGAAGAATTACTTAGAAGAACTGTGGCAGTCGTCGAAGGCACCTTGGAAGATGTGGTAAGAATACTTCTTCGATCATCATCGCATTCTTTCTTTCATGTCACTGTTGGGAAAAATATGAAGACGTTCTTGCGGTATGTTGTGCAAGGAAGGGAACGCAGGGAACCTCCTGGAGCGATCATGCGATAAGGCCAACTGGTATTGATGCCTTGCTATGGGAAGTCTCGCCAGCATTTAGTAGACCGTTTCACACCTAAAGTCTGTCGGCGGTAAAGCTGATCGGCTTAATCTAGGGAGTACGACATGAAGATCTTGGTCACCGGAAACATGGGCTATGTTGGACCATTAGTGTTGCGCCGTTTACGAGAATCCCATACTCAGGCAACGCTCATTGGCTACGACATAGGCTACTTCGCGCATTGTTTAACCGGTGCAACGCGAGTACCGGAAAGTTGGGCCGATGTGCAATACTTCGGGGATATCCGACGGGTGCCTGAAAGTATCCTGCAAGGAATTGACGCCATCGTACATCTCTGTGCAATCTCAAACGATCCGATGGGCGCCACTTTTGAAGGCGTAACTCTGGATATCAACTATCAGGCTAGCATCGATCTTGCCGAAAAAGCGAAAGGAGCAGGTGTTAAGACATTCGTGTTTGCGTCAAGCTGCAGTGTGTATGGATTTGCTGAAGGCGGTCCACGGCGAGAGGAAGATGCGCTTAATCCCCTCACTGCATATGCCAAATCGAAGGTTAATACGGAACGAGACCTGGCTTCACTTGCCTCAGAGACTTTCACGGTAACCTGTCTCCGGTTCGCGACCGCATGTGGCATGAGCGACCGTCTGAGGCTTGATCTCGTGTTGAACGATTTTGTGGCCAGTGCGCTTGTAACTAAACGCATCAATATCCTCAGTGATGGGACGCCATGGCGTCCATTGATCCATGTCAAGGACATGGCGCGAGCGATCGATTGGGCCGTGCAGCGCGACTATCGAGATGGCGGATTCTTTTTGACGATTAACGTGGGTAGCGATGTATGGAATTATCAAGTTAAGGATTTGGCAGCGGCAGTAGCCCGCCTTGTGCCCAATGTGGAGGTCTCGATCAATAAAGATGCACAGCCGGACAAGCGCTCCTATCAAGTGAATTTCGACAAGTTCTCTAAGCTCGCGCAAGGGTTTCTTCCTATGGTTGATCTTGAGAATGCTGTGAAGGATCTCCGTGATGGACTCATGGCCATGCAGTTTCGCGACCCTGAGTTTCGAACAGGTGAGTTGATAAGACTGGTCACTTTAAGACGACTGCGGGAAAGTGGGCAGCTGGCAGACGAACTGGTGTGGAAAGAGAAAATCACTGGGTGATGTGATCGGTTGTCGCGTTGGGTATCGGGTCTGGCGCATTATCATTCGCAAGTAAGAGGAGATGTCGGCATGGGGCAATCAGGGTGTCGGTCATGCGGTACGATGCTCGAGAAGACGTTCATCGATCTTGGCATGTCTCCATTGGCCAATTCTTACATTAAGCCCGAACAGCTGAATCGCATGGAGCCTTTCTATCCGTTGCACGTGTATGTTTGTGAGCAGTGTTTACTGGTTCAGTTAGAGCAATTCTCAACGCCGCACGATATGTTTTCAGACTATGCGTATTTCTCATCTTTTTCGGATTCGTGGTTGGCTCACGCGAAAGCCTATGTGGACATGATCGTCGAACGGTTCAGATTGGATCGGAACTCCAGAGTGGTGGAGATCGCCAGCAACGACGGATACCTTCTGCAAAACTTCGTGACGCGTGGCATTCCCGTACTGGGAGTAGAGCCTGCGGCGAATGTAGCCGAGGTTGCGAAGAAGAAAGGAATCAATACCAAAGTGGCTTTCTTCGGCGAAAAGACAGCACTCGACCAAGTGACAGAAGGTTGGGGGGCTGATCTGATTATCGGCAACAATGTGCTAGCTCATGTCCCTGAATTGAACGATTTTGTGAAAGGGCTTAAGGTACTGCTGAGGCCTGGGGGGCTCATTACGATGGAGTTTCCTCACCTGCTTCAGCTTATGCAGCTGAACCAGTTTGATACGATCTATCACGAACACTTTTCCTATTTTTCCTTCTTGGCGGTTGAGCGTGTGTTTGCTCGTCATGGAATGAAACTGTTCGATGTGGAAGAGCTGCAGACTCATGGTGGGTCCCTCAGAATCTATGCTTGTCACGATGACGACGTCTCTAGACCTGTT
>JAOUMR010000116.1 GCA_029881435.1 Nitrospira sp. | reverse complement strand
GGAAAATCCCGGCAGACTGGCAAATCACGCATCTGGAATTCAAATCGTTAACACCGTGAATGCTCATGAACCCCTTGATAGCCCTGGCGTTTAGCCCAAGCCCCCTCAAATCTGTCGGACACTACTGCGTGAACCTGATAAATAGGCATATGCGGGAGAAGCAGACGGAAGAAGTTCATGAAACAGACCGGAAGATCTCGTTACGCTGGAAGGTGTTACAGGTCTTAGGCGCCATCCTAATCGGCCTCGGCCTCTTAATCGACTGGCCTGCTCCATCGGAAACCAATCTGCCGGACACATCCTCTTTTTTGGTGATCGTCGGCGCGCTCGTCGGGGTCGCGGGACTCTTGCTTGCACTTCGACGGGAGTAGCTATGCTCACCTAACACTCTCTCCACGAACGCCATCGCTCCACGAGTTACTGAATGGGAATTAAAAGTCTTCAAACAATCGCAGCTGCTTCGGACGTTCTATCGCACGCATCCAAGCCTGAACCCTTAATACTTTCTTTGGCTTGCGAGAAGATGGACCGACTGCCAGTAGGGCTTGCGCGGAGAGCCATGTGCCGATCAGATCAAAATGGGCTAGGTCTTTCTCTCGAAGATTCAAGCTCCATTCCGAAACGGCTCTTCCTCTCATTCCCGTTGGCCGACCCAGGTAGCGTAACTGGAAGAACCATTCGCCGGACAAGCTCATACCCACTCGGTGAACGACGGCAATAATCCCCATACGATCGCCGATGGTTTCCCTGAGATAGACGCCGAGCAGGATGTCTTCACGAGTTACCATGGTAACCAATGGTTACATCATATATGCCCTAAGGTCAAGGGAGATGCTTGCAGGAAATCATTTCTCCAACTCAGTTTCCTCGCGCCTCGAGAGAAATTCACGCTCTAGCCTTCTGTCCGACCTTTGTTTTTGCTCGCCGATCTGACTTGGGAATACCAGCACGTGAGCGCCCAGTCCGGTAGGGCGGGGTTCTTTACCCCAACGTAGGATGGTGCTCCACAGCGCTTGGGGCTAGCTTGTGACCTCGCGGGCATTGAAGCGGCCCCCCAAAAAATGGAGGTTCGATATGAGACTCTTCTTAGTCAGCTGCGTGCTGATTCTTAGTGCCGGGGTCTTAGGCTGTGTCGAGCGGCCCTACGTAATCTGTCGTGGCGAGGCGTACTGTACGGCTCCCTTGACCCATGACGAAGCAATGCATGCCGCGCAGCTCAAGAAAGCCTGGGGAGACAATTCGTTATACGTCCGCCCCGGTCAGTAGAAGTGCATGACGAGGGGTAACAGATAGTTTGGTGGCCAGCCTGCGGATCTCGAGATGATAGATTAGGTTCTCGATTGAGATGGTTCGGCAGGAGATCCCGGTTGAGGTCGTTGTCCAAGAGTGAGGCCCATCTGGCCTCACTCACGTGAAGATGGGGCGTTTTTCCAAAGTGCACCAGGTATGGTTTCTAGTCCTCGTTGCCTGCGATTCGTCATGGGATTTCCCCCTCATTCTCCTCGTTTAGTGATGGTCGGCCTTGTATACAGGCTAGATCTCTTTCAGCCTTAAGAGTGGAACGCCTCCTGCATTGCCCCCATACGTGGCTCGTGCGGTAACAGGATCTATCGCCGCCTACTGATGCAACTCTTTGTCATCGAGCAGCTGTGGAGCTCGCTCGGCGACATTCGACTACTAATCACGATTCACTGAACAGGAGCATGTATGAAGATCGCGCAGGTCGCACCGTTGTGGGAAAGTGTGCCACCGCAGCGTTATGGAGGAACGGAGCGGATCGTTTCCTACCTCACAGAGGAGCTAGTACGTCAGGGCCACGATGTCACCTTGTTCGCCAGCGGTGACTCTGTGACTGCGGCGCGACTGAAAGCCGCTTGTCCGCAGGCACTGCGCCTGAATAATGGAATCTTCAACCGCGATGCCCCGCAGATATTGCTACAGGAATGGGCATTCAGGGCCATGGCGAAAGAGTTCGATATAGTCCATTCGCACTTGGATTTCCTCGGGTTCTCGACTGCGCGACGGTGTGGGACGCCGGTGGTGACGACTTTGCACGGACGGCTGGACCTGCCAGAACTAGTACCGGTTTTTCGTGAATTTTCCGAAATGCCGTTGATCTCGATCTCTGAGTCCCAGCGCCGCCCGCTTCCCTTCTCCAACTGGGTGGGAACTGTGCATCACGGCTTGCCGGACCTCTATCGTCCGCATTACGAACCAGGGCAATACCTGGCCTATCTCGGCCGCATCTCTCCGGAAAAGCGCCCGGATCATGCCATTACTCTAGCGAAACGCGTGGGGATTCCACTCAAGATGGCGGCGAAGGTCGATCCAGCCGATGAGGCGTACTTCCGCGCCGAGATCGAGCCGATGATGCGCCATCCCTTGATTGAGTTCGTGGGCGAAATTACGGATGAAGAAAAAGATGACTTTATCGGCAACGCGATTGCCCTGGTGTGTCCGTACGATTGGCCTGAACCCTTCGGCATCGTGCTGATCGAAGCGCTGGCGTGCGCCACGCCGGTGCTCGCGTATCGCCGAGGATCGATCCCTGAAATTATCGAGTCCGGAGTGACCGGATTCATCAGTGAGACACTCGAGGAGATGACTTCCTCGGTGACCAACTTGGGGACCATCGATCGTCGTGCCTGCCGCGAGTCGTTTGACTTCCGTTTCACCGCGAAACGTATGGTGAGCGACTACTTGAAGATTTACGGGGAAGTGGTGCGCGAGAACCAGTTCGCCTCCTCCTCACAGTTACGCATAGGCGCGCGAAGCTCCCTGCCTCTGCAGAAGTGATGGAGGGCCAGCGCGGTGCGTCTGCTTTGCACAAAGAACATGAGCTCGAATCTTGTGATGTGCATGTGGGCTGACAACGACTTGACGGCTCAAACAGGGCAGGAGTCTTTCTTACCGCAGCATTCAGCGTACACTGCTCCTGAGGCTACTTTCTCCAGCAACCTTTGAATGCGTGCATGGTATGGCTTGCGCTGCTTGGCAGCCATTATCCGCAAACGACCAAGATGAAATGAAAAAGAAGCTGGATAAGTGTGAAAGGGAGGCGAAGCCTTCACCAGTAGAACCAGTCGTCCCCTGCTTGAATCATACACCGCGCCACATCGACACGGCCCAACTCGGTTTTCGTTTTCTCCTGCGTGTTACTCCGGTCTGAAAGTCGCGGCCAGCCCACCTTTAACCTGTAGTTATGGTGCACCTTCTCATCCCTCACGGTGAAGGTGTGATACAGACTCGGGTTAGACTCTTCCGTGATGACGCAGCGGGGAAACTTGGTCTTGAGATAGGCTCGAATGACAGCAAGATTCTTCTTAATAAATTGTTGCTCTGTCATGAGCTCTAAGGTCGAGTCACTTTGTAACATGCGGCTATGCCGAGCAAAAAGAACGTGCCACGGTGTGGGATTAAAGGTGTATGGTCAAAGTCGTTATTGCCGTCATCGTTAAGATGACAGTATCTATCATCGCATGAGCGACAATGCTAAGCAAGACGAACCACTGTTTCCAGCGCGAGCGAGATCGACGCAATTACGGGTGTTGATCGCGCATCGAACGAAACGAACATGGGGAATGATCTTGTATTGCACATGCGGACTGACAATGGCTTGAGAGTATTCTCCACCGCATTGAAGTGGTCAGGATGATCCTGCACCGCACATGTACTAATTCCTGGAATATCGAGAGGAACGTGGGATGGCTGGCCAAGGAAGGATAACGGGACTAGCGGGCTTCATGGGGTGGATGACGGGTTTCGAACCCGCGACCTCCGGATCCACAATCCGGCGCTCTAACCAACTGAGCTACACCCACCATGAAGGATTCGAGGAATCGTGATCTTAACAAAGGGCTGATTGCTGTCGCAACCGACTTGCGTCACTCCCTAGCATCGAAGGCGGCCTGCATTTCTGCAAGAATAGCGGCGACGGTCGCCGATGGGTCGGCTGCATCACGAATGGGACGGCCAATCACGAGATAGTCCGCGCCGGATGCGATTGTTTGTGTGGGAGTGGTCGCCCTGGCATGGTCATCAACTCCTTTGCCGGTCGGCCGGACGCCCGGCGTCACGATCGTGAAGCCCGACCCAATCTTCTGCCGGATAGCCGAAGCTTCTTCACCGGACGCCACCACACCATCGCAGCCCACCTCGGAGGCCAGCAGCGCCCTAGCGGTGACGAGGTCTTGGACCGTCCGCTGGATCCCCATTTCTCGGAGATCCTGCCCATCGAAATTCGTGAGCACCGTCACAGCGAGCAGTTTGAGCGATGAGCCCTCCCGCCCTTGCACGGCAGCTGTGAGCGCCTTGCGGTTCGCATGGATTGTTAAGAAATCCACTCCCATCGCCGCAACCCGACTCGTCGCTCGGCGGACCGTCTCCTCGATATCGAGAAACTTCAGGTCGAGAAACACCCGCATGCCTCGCTCGACAATCCGCTTGACCATGTCAGGACCTGACGCGGTGTACAGCTCAAGGCCGACCTTGACGAAGGAGATGTGGCCCTGGAGTCGGTCCAACAGCCCATCCGCTTCTGCCGTGGAAGGCACATCCAACGCAAAGATCAATCGGTCCCGTGCTGCAATCTTCACCATGCCCGTGCTCCTTCTTCCATCCGATCCTTGACGATCGGCAAATCCTTATGGTAAAAATCATCTCTTTTTACAGGAGTATTCAATGCCTCAGACCCACAAATCGACCATTCGACGAGCCCGCCAAACTGAGCGACGCCATGAGCGAAATCAGGCCACCATGAACGCGGTGAAGACGCTCATCAAGAAGGTCCAGTCCGCCGTGGACGGGAAAAAGGCGGATGAAGCCAAGACCAACCTGCAGGCAGCCACCTCGGCGATTGGAAAAGCTGTCTCGAAAGGCGTACTTCATCGGAATACTGCATCCCGCCGGATTTCTCGTCTGACTCATCGTGTCAACGCGCTGTCGGGTTCCGGCTCTTAATCGTTCGAACGTTCGACACCACACGCGTGACCGCTCGTTTCGGTGGAGCCTGGGATAGCGTAGCCGCTTTGCCATGCCTGTTCGCGTGCTCCTCACAGAGTTTCAACAGCAAGCCTTCCAAAACCATTCGTGGACGACTGCCACTCCCTCCTTTGAGCTTGGAATCGGTGTCTAGAAAGAGCCTCAGTGCTTGCTGAAGATGTGCCTCAGAAAACCGCTCGAGAAAGGGTCGCACCTTCCGTGGATCCATGCGCAAACTCCTGGCTGCCTCCCCTTCCCGACAACCATTGGCCAGTAACTCTTTGACTTTCCAGAGTCGTCGATACTGCCACACAAGGGATCCAAGAATGCGAAGAGGAGCTTCCCCCGCTTCAAGATTGCGCGCTAGGATCGAGAGAACTCGTCCTCGATCGCCCTCGGCGATCGCCAGCGTCAAATCAAACACGGACGCGCCAGGATCGACGCCACGGAGCAGGTGGACATCGGCAACCGTCACTGAACGATCGGACGGCACGTACGAAGCCAGCTTCTCCAATTCGCGGCGTAGTCCATAGAGGGATGCTCCGCACGCTTCCTGCAGTACCTGAGCCACACGTTCCTCAAGCTGCAACCCCACCCGTTCTGCTTCTCGCGTAATCCAGGGAGACAACTGAGCATCACGGAGCGGTGAACAATCGACGACAACCGCCGCCCGCAGGAGGGCTTGGGAGAATTTCAGTCGGCCATCCAACTTCGGGCTTACGAACACCAGCGTCGTGGATTCCACCGGATTCTGCACACAATCGAGGAGCAGATCACCTTCCCGAGCCGTCAGTTTCTCCGCCGACTTCACCACGACCAGCCGACGTGGAGCGAAGACAGGGACGGCCGCCACGCTGTTGTGAATATGGCTCCCGCTCGCTTCGTCGCCATAAAACAGCTCACAATTGAATTCATCTCCGTCACTCCCAAGCACGGCATGCTTGAGAGCCGCAATCGCATGATCTCTCAGCAAGTCTTCTTCCCCAACAACAAGATACAGCAATCCCGGCCCCTGCTGTTTGAGCGTTGCCTCGAGTTGTATATGGTTTACCGACGGGGACATCGACCAGCACCTATCATGCTATTGAGGCTCAGAGTCCGGTACGGATGCTTGTTTCGTCAGCGCCCCGGTCTCGAGCTGTAACAGAAATCGCGCCGCCAGGTCGGCTGCCACAAAGCGACCCGCCTGCTCCATCGCCCGATTTTGCAGCGCGCGATTGAATTGGAGGTCGGGCGTCACAAAGAACTCTGACGCGCCTTTTGCCAGCTGTCTCCAGACCACTTTCCTGGACCGAACGTCTTCGACCAGAACCGAGACAACCACCTCAGTCCGACTTTCTAACGTCGCCGTTTGAGAAAAACTGAGCGTCGGCACAATGACCGACAGGATCTGCCCAGTCAGTACGAGATCTGCTGATTCGGATTCCGAAACGACCCGCGCTCCACTACCAGCGGAAAATTCATCACGAAAGTAATTGGTGTATCGCATTTCGAGGTTCGGCTCGAAGCTGTTGTTGAGCAACGTCCGGATGATGAGGCGTGGTGGCGGCTCATTCGAGATCGAGGCAGCAGCCCCTCCGATGGTCGGGCCGGGTCCATCGACCCTGAACTGATAGCCGCAAGCGACGAGTGTCGAAGTCATGAGTGCTGAGATGAACGTGCTAAGGATAAAAACGAACGGCTGGCTTCGCTCATGATTCCCGCTCTTCTTAGCACTCAGCACTCAGCACTCCTAGACGACAAAGTTGAACAGCTTCTTGTCGACGTAGATAACTTTCTTCGGCTCCTTGCCCTGCAGCCACTCAGCCGCTTCCATACGGGCCAGCCGTTCAATATCTTCCCGCACGGCATCGGTCGGCACCTCGATTTTTGCCCGGAGCCTCCCATTGACTTGAATGGGTATGGTCATGTGTTCGCTCACGGTCATCGCCGGATCGAACGTCGGCCACGGCTGTTGCGAGACACTGGGGTGATGTCCAAACAAGCTCCAGAGCTCTTCGGCGAGGTGCGGCGCAAATGGGGAGAGCAGCAGAACAAACGGCTCAATCACGGCTCGGGGTCGCACCTGGGCTTTTGTCATCTCGTTGGTGAAGATCATCATCTGTGAGATCGCCGTGTTGAAACGCAAGGCCTCGATGTCTTCCGTCACTTTCTTGATCGTCTGATGGAGCAACCGCTCGTGGTCGAGGCTGGGCGCGGTCGAAACGACGGAACCGGACAGTCGACCGTGCTCATCCACCATCACTCGCCAGACCCGTTCCAAGAACCGCGTGACTCCTTCCACACCTCTCGTACTCCAGGGTTTCGTTGCTTCGAGCGGCCCCATGAACATTTCGTAGAGCCGCACGGCATCCGCGCCGAACTGGTCAATGATTTCGTCTGGATTGACCACATTCCCACGAGATTTCGACATCTTCTGATTATCTTCACCCAGTACGATTCCCTGGTGTATCAATTTCCGGAACGGTTCCGGTGTGCTCGTCACGCCGATATCGAACAAGACCTTGTGCCAGAACCTGGCGTAGAGGAGATGCAGAACCGCGTGCTCACTCCCGCCGATGTAGAGATCCACGGGCATCCAATAGCGTTCTTTCGCTGAGTCGACCAGTTGGGTCGAGTTCTTGGGATCGATGAATCTCAAGTAATACCAGCAAGAGCCGGCCCACTGCGGCATGGTATTGGTTTCTCGTCTTGCCGGTTTGTTCGTGACAGGATCGGTCGTCGTCAGCCACTCGCCCAAGTTCGCCAGGGGACTCTCGCCGGTACCAGATGGCTTAAAGTTGTGAGTCTCCGGCAATACAAGTGGCAACCGCTCTTCCGGAAGTGGACGCGCGTCCCCGTCCACCCACACGATTGGGAACGGTTCACCCCAATACCGCTGTCTGGCAAACAGCCAATCGCGTAGCTTGTAATTGACCGCCCGCGTGCCCTTGCCCTGCTTTTCCAGCCACTCGGTGATTTTTGGAATGGCCTTGTCCGGCGTGAGTCCGTTGATCGAAAAGGTGTCATCGCTCGTCGCTGAATTTACCACCGTCCCGCGATTCGTATCGGTGAAGGCTGCCTCCTGAACGTGTCCCCCGGCAATGACCTCTCGAATCGGGAGCGCGTATTGTTGCGCGAACGCCCAGTCTCGCTCGTCATGGGCAGGCACGGCCATGATCGCGCCGGTCCCGTAACTCATCAGGACATAATCCGAGATCCAGACCGGCAGCCGTTCTCCGTTCACGGGGTTGATCGCATAGCCGCCGGTAAACACACCGGTCTTCTCTTTTTCCAGCTCTTGCCGTTGCAAATCGCTTTTCTTCGCCGACGCCTCACGATAGGTCTGAACGGCAGTTTTCTGCTGGTCACTCACGATCACATCAACGAGCGGATGCTCCGGCGCCAAAACCATATAGGTCGCACCGAACAGCGTATCCGGCCTGGTCGTGAACACGCGAATCGCACCCTTCTGATCGGCCAGGGTGAAGTCAACCTCTGCGCCGATCGACCGACCGATCCAATTTTTCTGCATTTCCAACGTACTGGTGGGCCAGTCGACCAGCTTTAAGTCTTCCAGCAATCGATCGGCATACGCGGTGATTTTCAGCACCCATTGCCGCATCGGTTTGCGAATCACGTCGAAGCCGCCGACTTCACTCTTGCCGTCGATGATTTCTTCGTTCGCCAGCACCGTGCCGAGCGCTGGGCACCAGTTCACGGGAACTTCCGCCACGTAGGCCAATCCTCGCTCAAAGAGTTTCAGGAAAATCCATTGTGTCCACCGATAGTACTGGGGGTCGGTGGTGCTGAGTTCTCGCTCCCAGTCATAGGAAAGCCCAACGCGTTTCATCTGACGCTTAAAGGTGGCGATGTTTTCGGCAGTCGTCTTCACCGGATGAATTCCGGTTTTCACGGCATACTGTTCAGCCGGCAGACCGAATGCATCCCAGCCCATCGGATGCAGCACGTTGAACCCCCGCATCCGTTTATACCGTGAGACAATATCAGTGGCGGTGTACCCTTCCAAATGGCCGACGTGGAGCCCAGAACCGGACGGATAGGGAAACATATCGAGGCAGTAAAATTTCGGCCTCGAAAGATCATCGGAGGCTTTGAATGGGCGGTGCTGCTCCCAATAGGCCTGCCACTTCGATTCAATGGCGTGATGGTCGTAAGTCTTACTCATGGTCCAGAGGATATGATCAACGGGCTCACACACCCGCACAAGGACTGGGGACTCTATCACAGACTGTATGGAGCAACAAGAATCGGGCGTGCGTCTCGGTGTGGACCGGCCGGCTGGTCTCAACCGTGATCAGCCGGCGAATGTCGAGCAGATCTAGAAGTGATACCCAACCCCGAAAACAAAGTGATGGAGTTGTGAGAGTGCGGTGATGCCGAAGTGATTCACATTGGCTTGCCCGGCCAGGTCGATGCGCCCGTAATTGTATTTCTATTCGCCGAACACTGAGATATGCCCCGTCAGCCGATATCGAAGACCGACCTGGGTGTTAAGGCCGTATCCCGTGTTCGACTGCGAGTAATTCGCCGGAGCCCACGAGGCGGTGAGTTGTTCCTGATGGAGGAAGAACACTGCCGGACCGACTCCGGCGTAGGGTTCGAACGCTCCCGCTCGATACCGCACCATGACAAGGGGCGACACCACGACGATTCGGTTGGTCGCACCCGGTTCGTTCTGCTGAATTGTACCTATCCCAGGGGCATTCAGAGTCAGACGCTGTGCGGGCCGATGGGGGGTGGTGACAAAGGCCTCAAGCTCCACACCTAGCCAAGGTAGCGAGTTGAAGTAATGCCCGATCTTGGCGCCATAAATGATCGAGCTGTTCAGCTGAACGTTCGAAATGGAAGTTCCCTCAGGAAGGCCTACGAAACTCGGGTCGTTCACCTTCCCACGTACCGTATCCGGAGCGAGAGTCGCTCCGACCATGCCGGAGACATAGGTCTCGGCAAGAGCTGGAAGAGCCGAGACAACGCTGAAGGCCATCGCCATACAGAGAACCATGCTCTTGGACCGTCGTAGCGCTTCCCCAACGTGTGTGCTCATCGAGTTTTCTCCGTGGATGATCTAGCAGTCTGCTGAAAACCCCCTCGCAAAGCGGTGCGTACTATGATTCTCTGTTTTTAGGAAGAACGGGGGGTCACTCATGCGCGGAACATTTGACGATCAGGGACGGTTGGTTTCATATATTTCGCCGG
>JAOUMR010000115.1 GCA_029881435.1 Nitrospira sp. | reverse complement strand
CCACGCACAATATGCTCAAACTCTGGCGGGCCGTCGATCGTCGGTCCCGAGGCCCAGGCCACTGCCTGCGTACGCGGAGCGGCAGCCGGCGGGCGACCCGGAGAGGGCCGCGATAGCGGGAGCGGACAGGCTCGCGGCGCCCGAATGGAATCTTCGGTCACGATCCAGGTTCCTTCAAGCCAATATCGGACAGGCTCCTAGATACCGTTCGGCCAAGGCTTCGTTGATGGGATCCTCCAAATACTGCTCGCGCGACAATTGGGACAACCTGGTCATCGCAGCCAAATCCTCAAGAATGAGGCTTATTTTTCTGGTGATGAGCTGGCGGTCGATCATGGGCGAGCAGACTCCGCCACCAGTGCCGACAATCGCCTCTCGACAGACTGTCGTTCTAACTCCAAGTAGGGCTGAAAGTCTTGGTAGGTTTTGAACGAGTACAGATGCAGACTAGCGAAGTCTTGGGCTGTCCCGAAGAGCATCCGGCAACTCTCCATGATTTTCTTTCGGAAGAGCGGATCTGCCCGATTCAAAATCGCCAAATCTACTTCACGCCCAGGAAATCGTGACTGCAAAGCGTCCTGCATCTCCAGAATAGCCTCCAACGACACGTCAGGATTCTCGAGTTGCACCGCCAGATCCACATCGCTGCAATCATGCGTTGTTCCTGTGACTGTTGAGCCGAACTGGAGGATGACACGGATGCCGAAACGCTGGGCAAGTTCCCTCAACCCCGACCCCGATTCTGCAAGCGATTCCTCGCTCATCCATCAGCTCTCATGATTAGCATCCATGCCGTAGCCTAGCCGAGACAGCAATAATTGTCTATGCGGCAAACGGAACTGCGCACCGCAGCAAGCCCACGAAACTTCCAGGAATCGCTCTGAAAGGAATTCCATCTTCATCCCATATCCTCCTGTGAAGGCCGCCACAAAACCACGGCGAGCTGGAGGAGGATCACATGGGGCAAGACAACGGTACAAGCCAAACTGACAAGCTAATCTTCTGGCGCGATCCCCGGCTTTATCAGATCGTGAGCCTCTCCACACTGCTTCTCTACGGCCGCTTCTGGCTCCATTTCGATGTCTCAATCTGGCAGATCGTCATTACGGTCGGCACTGCGCTCCTGGCTCAATACGCAGGCACAAGGTTATATACCCTTCCGTCTTTTGATCTCAGAAGCCCGCTGATTTCAGCTCTGTCTCTCTGCCTCCTACTCCGCACCAACGATCTCGCTATCGCAGCGCTCGCCGCATTCATCGCAATTGGCAGCAAGTTTGTCATCCGTTGGAACAACAAGCATATCTTCAACCCCACAAATCTTGCACTGGTTGTCATACTCAGCAGCGGCCTTGGTTGGATCTCACCGGGCCAATGGGGGCAATTCGCCTGGTTCGGATTTCTGATTGCGTGTCTTGGCAGCGTCGTCATTACGCGCGCAGCGCGTGCTGATGTCACGCTGGCCTTTCTTACTTTCTATGTCAGTCTCTTGTTTGTTCGTGCCTTCTGGGTTTGCGATCCGCTGACAATTCCGCTGCACCAGATCGAAAGTGGAGCCCTGCTAGTCTTCTCGTTCTTCATGATTTCAGATCCAAAGACCACGCCGGACTCCAGAGCAGGCCGTATCATTTATGCCCTGCTCGTCGCAGTCACCGTTCTCTATATCCAGTTTTGGCTCTTCAAGCCCAATGGACCACTGTGGGGACTCATTGTGTGCTCGCCGCTCGTTCCCTTACTGGATCGCCTATTCCCCGGTGCTCGGTACGACTGGGCCAAGCCCACGAGTGGTCACACGCTCACGTCTCTTCCGTTTTCATTCTCGCTTCAACCACAAAGGAGGCTTTCATGAAATATGTTATCGGGCCAGCTGTCACGTTCCTACTTTGTCTGCTCCTGTGGAGCAGTGACGCCTCAGCGTTCTGTGGGTTCTATGTTGGGAAAGCCGATACGAAACTCTTTAACAAAGCGTCCGAAGTTGTCATTGCTCGCCATGACAATAAGACCGTGATCACGATGGCCAACGACTTCCAGGGAGACGTGAAGGAATTTGCGATGGTCGTGCCGGTCCCAACCGTGCTGGAAAAGGACCAGATTCATGTCGGCGACGCAGCCGTCCTCAAACACCTCGCCGACTATTCGGCACCACGGCTGGTCGAATATTTTGATCCCAACCCCTGCCAGATACTACATCCGGAAAGCCAGGCCATGGACATGATGGCCAAGGCTGCTGAGGCTCCAGCGAGAAAAGAGCGCGAGAAGGCGCTCGGCGTCATCGTCGAAGCGCAATACACGGTCGGCGAATATGACATCCTGATTCTTTCGGCCAAGGAAAGTCATGGCCTGGAAACATGGCTCAGCGAGAACGGCTACAAGATTCCTCTCGGTGCATCAATGGTCTTACGCAGCTACCTGAAGCAGAATATGAAGTTCTTTGTAGCTAAAGTGAACCTTATTGAGCAGTCGAAGCTTGGCTTTACACACCTCCGTCCTCTGCAGATCGCGCTTGAATCACCGAAGTTCATGCTGCCGATTCGGCTCGGGACGGTGAACGCCAACGGCGCTCAGGAACTCTTCATCTATATGCTGACGAAGCACGGTCGAGTGGAAACCACAAACTATCGCACGATCCGATTGCCTGAAGCGCAGGAGCTTCCGCTCTACGTGAAAGACAAGTTCGGTGACTTCTACCGCGACCTGTTCACCCAGCAAGTCAAGCGCGAGGGTCAGCGGGGTGTGTTTCTCGAATACGCCTGGGATATGAACTGGTGCGACCCCTGCGCTGCAAATCCATTATCAACTGAGGAACTTCGCAGCTTGGGGGTCTTTTGGCGGGACAGTCCGAGCATCCAACAACGAAGGGGCCTTATGCCGCAAGCACAGAACGTGTTCTTGACACGCCTCCATGTTCGCTACGATGCCGCTCACTTTCCGGAAGACCTGATGTTCCAAGAGACGTCTGATCGCAATAACTTCCAGGCTCGGTACATTCTCCGCCACGCCTGGGCTGGGACGGATGACTGCCCCGCCGCCATAACCTATCGGCAGCAGTTACGCGAGCGTTATGAGCGGGAAGCGCACACGCTGGCCAATTTGACCGGATGGAATATCGGTGAGATTCGTAACGCGATGAACTTGGCTTCACTCCCGGGAGGTGACAACATGAAGTGGTACCAGCGGCTCTTGACAAACTAAGCAGGGAGCGGCAGGGGGAGGCCTGAGACAGGCCTCCCCCTGCATCATCACATCTGTTGAATTATCGTTGCGAAATTAACCTTGGATGGAGAGCGAAAATGTGGCGAGATTCACCGAGCTGTAAGCAGTCAGGACATTGCCGTTACTCGTCGGTGACGGTACTTGCTCAGAAGTATGTTCCACTACCTGCTCTTGCGCTTTTGTCTTGGGATCCGGCGCGCTCTGAAAATTTCTCAGAAGATCTTCATGGAGTTTCTCGAAGAAATCAGGCAGGTACTTTTGGAATTTCTGCAACTCGGTCTCCGCTTCCTTCAATGCATCGAACGCTTGCTGAATAAGCGACGCGAGTGGCGTATCCTTCACCGGCACAGTGAGGTGGCCCCGGTCAGACAAATCCGATAACGGGGTGGGCGCCGTGGTACCGTTGGACGACAGCGGGATCGCCGCCGTCGTCGCAGGCGCCCCACCCGGGGTAACGGATGACGCCGCCACGACCGTGACGGATCGTACAACCTCTACACTCACATCAAAGCTGGAGAGCGTGGTGAGCCCCTGAAACCGTTCCGCAAGTGAGACGGTGTGTGCCAAAGCCGTCTCATCCTGCCCCTCAACAAATCCGCGAAAGATGGTGGAGATCTTTTGTAAGAGTTTTTCGAGATCGCTCAGCTCTTGCTCGTTCAAATCGCCATCAACTGTGACACCGAAGTTTCGCTGAAGAGTGTAGTGCGCAGCCTCCCCGCCAACACGCACCGCTCCTTCCTCTGAGCCACCATGAACATAATACCGACCGGCGCGAAGGCCCGTCTCCAGATCTGCTGCAAGTCTAATGGTGTCGCCTTCTGCTGTCGTGACACTCAGGCGACCGGAGAAATCGTTCGACAGAGTCACTCCACTGACTCCTGTTTCCAGCCTATGCGTCCCAATAGTGGCTGGCGAACGGAGATTGAAGAACTGGTTCGGATCGATGCCCGCGAGCGATTGGACCGGCATAGGTGCCCCTGCGCGATCGACGGAGAATGAGCCGCTTGTCACTCCCCTATCGGCACCAACTCGACTGAACTTAAGGACAATGTGCTATAGTGGATGCCACTGCGTAGTCCTTTATGACAAGGAGGATTTCATGCGAAATATCCTAGGATGTATCCTGATCAGCTCGGCAAGCCTGCTCCTTGGAGCAACCGGCTGCACCATCAAGGGCACGATTAATCAGATTACTGATACGACGTCCAACGTGACCGGCACCACCTCAGGACAAGCCTGGTGGAACGAGGACGGCCAGATCAAGCCGGACTTCAAAGCCACGGCGTTTGTGACCCTTAATCAAGAAAGTCTTCGGCAAGATTTGGCAGCAGGCCGGGGGGAATATCTGGCGTCGGTGAGCACGCTCCTGGGTGTGCCAGAAGATCGCCAATCGGCGTTTTTCTCCGCTGTTCAAGCAGGCTATACCGGAACAGCAGGCACGGATTCTCCAGCACTACTGGCGCTACTTCAGGATACCTCCAGAGCATTTGTTCGATAGCGACCTTCAGGGACGATGCAGCGTAACCTTCTGTAGACCGATCGTCTCCTGAGAAGAGAATGCGGCTTCAGCGTGCCGTCCGATGACGGTCCGCACCACCATCCCGTCTTTGAAGACGAGGAAATTCGTGGAAACAGCGGGGATGCGTGGTCCTGGGAGCACAATCCCTGCGAGGTTCAGCGGATCACAGGCCGACACCCTGATCTCGATCCCGGTATTTGGGCTACCGTTCTTCCGGAGCGCTCGTAAGGCTTCCACAGCCTCCGGAAGGGCGAATTGTTCGCCGGTGAATCCTGTGACAAATCGTCCGCCCCGCACCTCACCTTGCAATTCGAGCCTGCGATAGACCACCAGCAGATCGCGCCAAGACTGCACCAACGATTCCCGCTGGAGGAGATCGCGGAACACGACGCCATAACGACGTAAGAGCTGACGAGCCACCTTCTCGGAAAGTTCTGAGTGCTGAGTAGTGGGTGGTGAGTGAGATTGTCGAAGCAACGACCACCGGCCAGCTGAGTACCGTGGCCGCCGCGCCCGTTCACGCCCCTCGGCCCGGCGGCGACGAGGGTCCATGAGCGCACGAAGATTGTCAAACCCATCGGCCGTCACGATCCCTGCCGCGACGAGCTCCCACAGCGCGCCTTCCACTTCCGCCGGTAGATGGTTGGTCCCTCTCGTGAGATCGGCAAAGAAGCTGGCGCCACGCTCTTCCAGCGTACGTCGAACATCCTGAGCCACCGCGCTCAAGTGAGCGTAGGAACCAGCGCCGCTCATCGTTGCCTCACCGCACAATACGTTCAACAACCACTCGCTGTCTTCGCGTGGAAAAACATTGATAGGGGCAACGCTCGTGGCGATAATGCGGCGCCGATCCGAATCCCCTCCTTGTGAAAGCTTTGGATGAGATGAGAGACGCCCCCAACTGACCGCGCCACTCAGGCAGAGGCGGTCCAAGAGTTCCGGCTCATACTTGGCCATACGCAGTCTCAAGAGCTGTGGTTCCCACGCGGAGGCTGATGTCTCAAATCCCGTCAGTTGTTGAATGACCTGCACGAGGCCGACTTCACCATGCTGCCGTGACCCAGGTGCCACGTGCTGCCATTGCATCACAAACCGCATGAATTCAGCCGCCGTGACCGGCTCGATCTCTTTGCGCAATCGTCCAATCGTCAATCGATGAATGCGCGCGAGCAACCGGCGATGACACCACTCCATCTCGCCGCTCGTGAAGCATGAAGCGTAACGCGTAAAACGGCCACGGAGAACTTGGCCGGAGGCTTCAAGTCGGATCATCGTCGATCGGACCGGCTCGATGGGCAGATGCAGACGTGTGGCGAGCGCTTCGACTGTCGTGGGCCCGATACTCTCCATCCAACCTTGTAGAATGCCGGTAAGTGTCGCGTCATCTTCTTCCGCCAGCACTCGCTCGACTCCCTCTCGATGTTCTGTCGCCACCCATCCCTTTGCCGACAGTTCGACGGCGCGGCCCGATTGAGTCAGCTCCGGCAGAAATGGTTGCCACTCTGTCACTGTCTCAGCAGGCGCCCAGACCAGCGTGAGCAACGCGTCATGCAGTTCGTCGGCATCACGCACGACCGGCCAAGACTCACGGACAACTTCGTCGATGGCCTCGGGATCGAGCGATCCAACCTCGCCCACCATATTGGGCGGCAAGGTTCGTCGCATTTCGACCGCACGCGCTCGACGCTCTTCCAACGGCGCATCATCGAGGAAGGCATAGGGGTTCGCGTTCAGAATTTCATGGGAGAATACGGACGGAGCCGGTGTGTCCACTGCGATACAGCGGATCTGATCTGTTTCGATCCGTTGCAACACCGCCGTCAGGCCTTCAACATCCATCGCCTCAGTCAGGCAATCGCGGAGCGTTTCCTTGACCAAGGGATGATCCGGAATTTGTCGCGCAGCCCGCTCTCCTGTCAGATTCTCCTGGCAGGCGATGGCATCCGGGAAAATGGCCGCCAAGAGATCCTCCGATTTCATCCGTTGGATTTGCGGCGGTACCTTCTTGCCGTTGGAAAATCGCAACAGCGCCAACGATCGCGACGCATTCCACCTCCAGCGTGTGGCGAACATCGGCGCCAGCAGCACGGCCTGAACCAACACCTCCCTGACCGATTTGGAATGGAGATAGCCGAACACCGATTCCAGCGGAAAACTGTGTTTCTCGCCGAGAGAAATGACAAGGCCGTTATCGGTCGCCGCGGCCTGCAATTCGAAGTCGAACGTCACACAGAACCGTTTGCGCAGGGCCAACCCCCACGCCTTGTTGATGCGCCCACCGAACGGCGCATGGATCACCAATTGCATCCCACCGCTCTCGTCGAAAAACCGTTCTGCGACGATGGTGGTCTGGGTTGGCACAGCGCCCAGCACAGCCTTTCCGATCAGGACGTATTCGATCGCCTGTTGAGCTCCTCGTTGATCAAGACCACAGTCTTGTTTCAGCCACTGAATGGCCGGCACCGACGAGTCGGCCCGTTCTGCGATCCCCTGCCGAAGTTCGGCAACTTCCGCAGAGAGCTCCGCCGTTCGCGAGGGCGCCTCCCCGCGCCAGAAGGGAATGTTCGGCGGTGCTCCCTGTGCATCTTCGACACGAACCTTCCCGGCTTCAACCCCCTTGATGCGCCATGACGTGTTGCCGAGTAACATAATGTCACCGGCAAGGCTTTCAACGGCAAAATCTTCATCAACCGACCCCACCACTGTACCGTCCGGTTCTGCCACCACAGCATAGTTCGCCGTATCGGGGATCGCCCCGCCTGACGTGATGGCCGCCAGCCGCGCCCCTCGCCGCCCTTTGAGCCGATGATTGACGCGGTCGTGATAGAGGTACGCGAGCCCTCTCCCGCGCTGCGTCGCAATGCCATCTGCCAACATTCGCACCACAGCATCGAACTCCCCGCGTGACAGATCTCGATAGGGATACGCGCGCCGACAGAGGGCGAAGAGGTCCGCTTCCGACCAGGTCTGTGGTGCAGCGGCGGCGACAAGCTGTTGCGCAAGAATGTCGAGCGGCGCCGGAGGAATCTCAATCCGGTCCAGAACTCCAGCGTGAATGGCCCGGACCAGCGCAGCACACTCCAAGAGCTCATCTCGAGTCATGGCGAAGAGGCGGCCTTTGGGAATCGCGTTGATCCAGTGTCCGGCACGACCGATACGCTGCAACGTCGTCGCAATCGCACGTGGCGAGCCGATTTGGCACACCAGGTCGACCGTGCCCACATCGATCCCAAGTTCCAGAGAGGCCGTTGCAATCACCACGCGAGTCGTACCGCTTTTCAACCGTTCTTCAGCCGACAGCCTGATCTGTCGCGACAGGCTCCCGTGATGCGCGGCTACGACATCAGGGCCTAAGTCTTTCAGACGTTCTTCCAGATAGTGTGAGACGCGCTCCGCGAGGCGTCGTGTATTCACGAACACAAGCGTGGAACGATGTTGCCGAACCAGTTCCGCAACACGGTCGTACACATCGGACCAGATGGCATTCGTCGCGATGGCACTCAGCTCGTCTTTCGGTACTTCCACCGCGAGGTCCAGCGCACGGCGATGGCCCACGTCGATGATCCTTGGACGAGGGCGAGCTCCGACCAGATAGTCCGCCACTAACTCGATGGGGCGTTGAGTGGCAGAGAGGCCGATGCGCTGCGGCTTCGACAGAGTCAGGGCTTCCAACCGCTCCAACGAGAGGGCGAAGTGTGCGCCACGCTTGTTCGGCGCTAACGCGTGGATTTCATCCACGATCACCGTGCGGACGGTCTGTAGCAGTCGTCGACTCTTTTCGGCCGTTAACAAAATGAACAGCGATTCCGGAGTCGTCACAAGAATATGAGGTGGCCGTTTCAGCATCTGCTGGCGTTCGGCCATGGGCGTGTCGCCGGTCCGGACCAGCACGCGTAGCTCCGGCATCAGTAATCCGGCCTGCAGCGCTAGCTGTCCGATTTCAGCCAACGGCTTCTGAAGATTTTTCTGGATATCGTTGCTCAGCGCCTTGAGCGGCGAAACGTAGAGCACATGGGTGTGGTCATCCAGTTCACGATTGAGCGCCTGCTTGAAGAGCTGGTCGATACAGGAGAGGAACGCTGCGAGGGTCTTGCCTGATCCAGTCGGAGCCGCGATGAGTGCGTCTGATCCTGATTGAATCGCCGGCCATGCCTGGACTTGGACGTCGGTCGGCTGCCCAACGCACGAAGAAAACCAATCAGAAACAATCGGATGGAACCCCGAACGCTGCATGGGCGGCATCTTACCATGCGTGGAGAGCGCTGACACGATGGCCATCCTGTCTTTTCCTGACAGGGACCAGACTGACTCCCCATTTCAGAGTTCAGGGCAACTATGGCATGATGGCAATCATGCATCTGTCTATCATCGTCCCGGCCTTTAACGAAGCACGTCTTATCGAGCAGTGCCTACAGTCGATCACGCTGTCAGTCGCCTCTCATTCCAAACCTGGTTTCACCTCGGAGATCATTGTCGTCGACAACAACTCCACCGATAACACCGCTGAATTGGCCAAGCTGGCTGGCGCACACGTCGTTTTTGAGCCGATCAATCAAATCGGCCGGGCACGCAATGCCGGCGCAGCTCAGGCAACCGGCGACTGGCTGCTGTTTTTAGATGCTGACAGCCTGCTCAGTCCTGGTCTGCTTGCCGATATTGTGCAAATGATCGAATCCGGTCGGTATGTCGGATGCGGCAGCACGATGCACCTGGACGACTTGCCCTGGTGGGCGAATCTGACCGTACAACTCTGGACCAGGACATCGATTCTCTGTCGCTGGGCGGCTGGAGCGCTGGTCGTCTGCCGTCGTGATGCGTTTGAGACGGTCGGCGGATTTGACCAAGAACTCTATGCGTTGGACGAAATCAGGCTCAGTAAACAGTTGAAACGGTGGGGGCGAGAGCGGGGCCTTCAATTTACCATCCTAACCAAGCATCCGCTGAAAACGTCTTCCCGAAAGTTCTCGCTCTACTCAGGCCGTGAGATTGCTAGTCAGATCTTCCGAATCTTTCTGCTTCCCCACAGGACCTTGCAGGATAAGAAGCGACTATCCTTCTGGTATGACGGACGGCGATGAGAACATCCCGTTTCTGCAGAGGAATGGAACGTTGAGCCGATGGCGGTACACACATTCAATCGTAGCAGGAGAGGAGACCGATTAGTCGCTTGTAGAAGACGACATCGATACCGGCAGTTCTTCAACCGGCAGCGGTCGCCTTCCGGACTGACCATCTCATCCGATTGCATGAGTACGAGGTGAAGTTCTAACTCTCGTCCGGCATCAGATAGGTCAAGCGTTTGTTCGAGAAACGGCACGATTGACCATCCCTGATGGCCGTTCTCGGCCAGAAGCTGTCCCCCAGCAGCTAGTGTAGTGATTCATGCTGTTCTTGTCTTATCCAGGGCGCGTTTGGCGCGATTCACTTTTGCCAGAATCTCCTGGGCCGTCTTGGTCCAGACCAAGGGGGTAGGCTTCGCATTGCGCTGGG
>JAOUMR010000114.1:0-5000 GCA_029881435.1 Nitrospira sp. | reverse complement strand
CCTACTACGATTTTCTCCAGTCCATCCAGCCCGACGGCAAGCATGGCGCCGCGTTCCACTACCGTACGGCCAATGCCGATGCGCTCGGATGGATTCTCGCGCGAGTAAGCGGACGTTCCGTTGCTCAACTACTTTCAGAGCGCATCTGGAGCAAGCTGGGGGCTGAGCAAGATGCCTACATGTCTGTTGATTCCATTGGAACACCCTTCGCGGGCGGAGGGTTGAGTATGGGGCTTCGGGACCTCGCGAGATTTGGAGAAATGATTCGCAACAATGGGCACTATAACGGACATCAGATTGTTCCCCAAGCAATCGTGGCCGATATTCGCCGAGGTGGGAGCACGAAAGCGTTCGTCGAGTCCGGATTTACAGCCTTGAAAGGATGGAGTTACCGGAATATGTGGTGGGTGACGCATAACGACCATGGCGCCTTCATGGCACGAGGGGTTCACGGTCAGTCCCTGTACATCGACCCTACAGCTGCTGTGGTCATTGGGCGATTCGCGAGCCATCCCCTCGCAAGCAATACCGCAAATGATCCCACGTCGCTACCCGCGTATCATGAGGTAGCTCAGCACCTCATGCGAGACCGTGGGAAGGGTAGCGGCAAGAAGTAAGATCGGGTGCCACACGTCGACTGTCTTTAGCCGAGGCTACAGCTCACAGAGAGACCGTCTAGACTCTTTTTTGCATTCATCCTTCTGCACTCTCTTTCTTGACGACCATCATCGGTCTCTAGGCAACTGGACCGGTCAAGAACGTCTAAGAAGAAACTACGGACAAAGAGCCAACAACCGGTTAGATATTATTGTAGCAGTGAATCCCGAGAGATCTGGTCTTTGCGGATCTCGTATTCCTTCTGGTCGATTTTTCCAGCCTTATAGTCAGCCTCCACCCGATCCTTCTGGCGCTTCAGATGGTACTCATAACCGCCGCCGGCTGCTCCGGCACCAACGACTCCACCGAGGATGCCGCTTCCCACGGCTGAGCAACCTGTCAGGCCAGTCAACATCACCAAACATGCTACGGCTAAAGCTAGAATCCTCATAATATGTGTCTCTCTAGGCAGGACCATCATCTTGCTTCGGTTCAATCCAAGCAACACTTCGATAATTCATCGTGTCAGGTGCTTTATTTGTGTGTACCTGCGGTTCCCGAACCGACTTGGTGGAGACCGCTGTTTATAGCAGGACCCACAACGTTAACCGGAGGACTACTGCTCTTTGCGTGGACGGCCGACAGGCAGTTTGCCTTTTCGCTTCTTGAACCGCTTTCCCTTTTCCAGTTTCTTGAGCGACGCCTGAATCGCCGATTCGACGACACCGGTGAGCGTGAGCTTGGGACTCCAGTAGACGACGGTGCGCAGCCGTTCGACCATATCTGCCGAGAGAGACAGCGTGACTCTCTCTTTTCGTTTTGTGACTTGCTGTGTGTGTTTCATGTATCGCTCTCCTTCATAACCTGACGGACTCAGCATATCCTCACATATGCTTGCATATCATGCGCGATTCCATGCGCGCAAGGGGACTTTATGGCACCTGAGTAAATTGAATAGGTGAAACATATGTAATTGATGGATGGATGTGATGCAACTTCGACATTTTGTTTATAGAAATCAACGCCGTAGAGTGGCACGCCACATGGGCGCAGGTAGGATTGTCCAAGAACGAAACAGTCTCCGTTTAGCGGTCTGATCTGAAAAATGCAAAAAGACAATTCTTCGCTTCACAAGAATCAAAATCCGATACCGAACCCTCCGCCCCCGCCGATTCTTCCGCCTGTGCCACCTCCGATCCCGATAGAAAATCGAGGATAGGGGGAGGCATGGGTATAGTCATCACTTTGATACCGCCAGGTATGGAGATGTTTCACGATCAAAACCGGGTATCGATACTCGACATCGTCGAGGTGGTCGGTCTTGGCCCCGGAGACTTCCCCGACGATGGTCATCACGGTCCTAGCCTCAATGGTCGCAGGATCGAGAAACTCTTGTTGGATCGCAAAGAAGCGCCCGTCTGATCGTTGACGATTCAGGATCGGTCTTTCATCCTTATCGAGCGGCAACTGTAGAAACTCGATCTGTGTTCCATCTTTCAGTCGCTTGGCCTTCAGCACCTCACCACCCACGACCAGGATCCGTCCTTGATATGATTCAGGCGCTTCAATCACCTCTCGAAATGTCACCGCTCTGTCGACCAATGGTTCCAGCTCGTTAGGAACCACGCGGTGAGAAGCACAGGCCGACATCAGCAACATAACCAGCACCCAGTAGACGACGCTGCGATATCGAACGCGCATGTCCACACTATAGCGTTATCATGGTTGCGTTTCTACACATCGAGCACTGATGAGAACGACAACCCTAGGGTCTTTCCCGTTCGTCCTCCCATCGGGTATGATGCAGGAGCATGCCACTCGGTTGAGCTCCTAGACTATTTGTTCCATCAATTGTTTGAAGAGGTGTGTATGTCGAGGTTCGTCTTAGCCGTTATGCTGATCAGTCTCTCTTTGAGCTTCTCCTCCTGCGACAAAGCCTATATCGCCACGATGGAAAAAATGGGCTACGCCAAACGCGACATTCTCAGTAGTCGCGTGAAATCCGCACGCGACGCGCAGGAAGATGCCAAGCAAGAGATTCAAACCACCTTGGAGCAATTCGGAAAAGTCGTCTCCTACGAAGGGGGCGATCTCGAAGATACGTACAAGAAACTCAGCGGTGAGCTGGAGGCGAGTGAAGATAGTGCGGAGGCCGTCAAAAAGCGGATCCAAGATGTCGAAAGTGTCGCCGATGCCCTCTTCTCAGAATGGGAACAAGAACTCGGCCAGTACTCTAGCGCCGACCTGCGCCGGAAGAGCCAGGCAAAATTGACGCAGACCAAAGGCCGCTACAAAGAAATGCTCTCGGCCATGAAACGGGCCGAACAGCGGATCGAACCGGTCCTCAAACCGTTGCGCGACCAAGTGCTCTACCTCAAACATAATCTGAATGCCCGAGCGTTGGCGGCCATCAAAGGCGAACTGGTCAAAGTCGACGCCCAAGTCGATCAGTTGGTCAAAGATATGAACCGGTCCATTGCAGAGGCCGATAAGTTCATTCAGTCGATGGAAAAAGAATCGGACTAATCGTCAGAATCGAGAGGCGCCTATGCGAATCGGAGGCCAGAGAGGAAGCGACAATATTGAAGATCGTCGCGGCATGGGACCAGCCCGCCTCGGCGGGAGAGGTGGCTTCGGTGTCGGAACGATTGTGCTCGTCCTGGCCGTCAGCTATTTCACCGGCGCCAATCCCTTAACCGTCTTCAACATGATCACCGGCGTCCAGAGCATGACCGATACCATGGCACCGTCAGCTCCAACAGAATCTGGTCCGGTCGGCGCGCCAAGCGATCAACTCGGTAGGTTTGCCTCGGTCGTCCTCGCCGACACTGAAACCACATGGCACGCGCTGCTCGGTTCTCGCTACGAGGATCCGCGTATGGTCCTGTTCACCGGCGCCGTCCAGTCCGCATGCGGTACCACATCATCGGCCGTTGGTCCTTTCTATTGCCCCAACGATCACCGAGTCTATCTGGATCTTGCATTTTTCGATGAAATGGCGCATCGTTTAGGGGCAGCAGGCGACTTTGCTCAAGCGTATGTCATCGCGCATGAAGTCGGCCATCACGTGCAAAATCTTCTCGGGGTTGCAGAAAAAGTGCATCGCCTCCGGCGGCAGGTCTCCGAAGCGGAGGGGAACGCCCTTTCCGTTCGGATGGAGTTACAGGCCGATTGTTATGCCGGCGTGTGGGGATACCACGCCAAATATGAGCGCAATTTGATTGAACCGGGAGACTTTGAGGAAGGGCTCCGGGCGGCAGCCGCGATCGGGGATGATCGGCTGCAGAAAATGTCCCGCGGCCATGTGCAACCGGAAAGCTGGACGCACGGCTCATCGGAACAACGGATGACGTGGCTCAAACGTGGGCTGGAGTCTGGCGATCCTGCCGTCTGCAACACATTTGAGGAGAGCCGATTATGAACGCCGTACAAACCTCAGCTCACAGCGGGTTCTTTGGGAAGACCTTCGGTACGATTCTCACCAGTCCTCCATGGACGGCCAAACCTTTTCTCGCCGCCGGAGCCACGACCGTGGCCGGGTTTGGCGCCTGGCTGAACGACATGATGTCCCCGGCACTGGCTCGTGGTGGTGCCAGTTTTCTTGGCGGTTTCCTGATCGGATGGGCGCTTCGGAAGACCCTGATGATCGCGCTGCTGATCACTGCCGCATTAGCCGCACTCGTATTCGTCTTGAAATCCACCGGCTGGATCCACCTGGAATGGAACCTGATCCAAGCCGATGTGACCCACACGCTCGATTGGGCACGTGGGAAAGCGCAAGGCCTTAAGGAAGCTGCGGGCGGCTACCTCTCTGCATTTGGTGCCGGCGCCGCCGGAGCCTTGTTTGGATTTCTGAGGAAGTAGTTCGAGCTCGGGCTTGAATATCTCAGCAACTCCTAACAGCATCCAAGACATATCTCCGATCCTTTTCTCTCGATTCCTACAAGCTAAACGAGTGGGGATTTTTGGACAAGCAACTTCGCTACTACTAACCTCAACGATCGGCCGCTATCTGGACTTTTCAATGTTGGTTAATAGGTTGTAACACCGCCATACCGCGCTACACACATTTTCCATGCCCAACTTTATGCAACTACCTAGGAGCCTGTCCGACATTAGCCCCACGCACTTGTGTGCGGCCGTGTATTCGTGTATCTACGTAGTGAGGAGTGAGGAGGCTGCATGATGACGACTCGGACCTTTCGTCCCTACGAACCCGACGACCTGTGGTTGTTGCCGCCGTCGCCGCGCGACTGGTTGCCGGAGGACCACCTGGTGTACTTCGTGGCGGATCTGGTGGAGGCCTTGAACCTCGATCCCATCCTGGCGACCTATGGCGGGGTGATGCGCGGCACGGCACCCTATCATCCGCAGCTGCTGGTGAAGGTGCTGCTCTATGCCTA
>JAOUMR010000113.1 GCA_029881435.1 Nitrospira sp. | reverse complement strand
TATACAGTCTGTCGCCATCGAGGAACCTCCTCTCTGTATGTAGAAGCTGCTTGGTCGCCGCTCCTATAGCACAGTTGGGAGCCTCGGTGGTTTTTTTATTCCCAGAGTCGTGAATTATCCCGGCTAGAACATTGCCTCAGCAGCCCCATCGAGGCGTTGCCCCGACTCACGCGTCCCGAGCACACCGTTTTTCTTCATCTCTGGAACGATTTCTGCGCCTCCAAGTCCGAATCAATGGCCCCTCGCCTGATCCATATGGCTCGGCAAACCGGCAGTGATCTTGTTGCAAAGGACCTTTTACACTCACGGCTTTTGCGTCGCAGGATTCTAGCCGTCGTGACACTAGGCCGGTTACGAGACCGCTCCGTCTGGGACGAGATATCCGCGCTCATTATACACTCCAATTCGTTCTTAGCGTTTCAGGCAGCTCAGGCCTTGCTCCTTATCGATGCTGATGCCGCCCTTCCACTCCTCATACCTCTCATCGGACGGCGAACGGATTGGTCCCCCCTCAAGGTCGCCTCAATGCTGAGTACAGTGGGTCACGATCTCGCTTCGGAAACCATGGTGCAAGCGGCCATCCATGGGGATCCCCTCGTCTCCCCACGTTTGATTCGCCATCTCCCGATTACACAAAGTCCACATGGACTCTCAAGATTGCGGCAATTTCTTCATGAGCAATCTTCTTCCGATGACATGCTGGCCGCATCTCTGTTTGTATTTGGAGAGTTTCGAGACTCAACCGATCTTCCGGTGATCCGTCGGCATCTTTCAAACCCGGCCTGGTATGTTCGAGTGCAAGCCGCTACCGCACTCGGGAAAATGGGGACACATGACGATGAAGCACGGCTGATTGCACTAGTCGATGATGAACAGTGGTGGGTGCGCTATCGCGCCGGAGAGGCATTGGCGAGTTTGAAGTCAATGACTGAGGAAAAGCTTGAATTATTACAAGATACCTTATCAACTCCTGAGGCACAGGAAATCCTAGCCCCCATGTTGGCGAAATTCCGCGCACGTCATGCTCGGCAGGCTATCCAGAGCACCGCGGGTCGCGTCATCCCCACTCCCACCGGTGGATGACTTATGCGTTCCCCCGTTCGTGTCCCTTTCCAATCACCAGCAATCCTGAGAGGGAGACCCGCACTCAATAGGGGCACCAACGTCCGCTCTCACCTTATCCTTCGCCCGTGGTTGCTGCGAGGAAAACCCCCTCACCTATCCCAATTTGCAATGCTCAGCGCACCGCATAGACCGTGCAATAGGTTTTGATCTCTGGCTCTAACAATATCTCCAGTCGCCCGCCGCAGACCCGAACGATCTTTTGCCGTGTACGGTCTGGCAAAAGACTTTAGCGCCACGCGGTTTCTAGAAGGCGACTTAGGGTTTGTTGTCCACTGTCACATTGAGCGTTCCATCACTCATCGTTCGCACACGCAGCGTATCAACATTGGCGAATACGGCGACGCCTTGCATCGACGTCACGGTCCCCTGTATCGAAACGGTGGGACTCAGCGTTCGATTCAGTCCGGTCTTCAGAAGATCACGTACTCGGTCGGTCATCGGTGTCACTCCGAACACGAGTTCCGGGGTAATGGCCTCTCGGAGCGGCGCGTGATAGAACCAATCAGGGACCGCTGTCTGCAGCAGATGGGTGGTCTTGGCATCATAGCGAAGACCACTGAGAAAGACGGTCTGTGTCATCGCATTGATCTCCGGTTTCCCAATCAAATACACATGGCCACGCGCGTCTCCTGTAAAATCAACACGCAGAAGCACTTGGTCGGCACCCAAGCTTGAAATCGTCGCACCTGTCATCTGAATGAAATTACCTTTATTGGCGACACGTTTCCCTCTGAGCCGGTTCGAAAGCGATTTAGAAAGCGTGCTGTAATCGACCTGGGTGTCGCTCAGAACGTGAAATCTATTGGAAGCCGACTGCTTTCCTGAATAGCCTCCTTGGACATCTGCGACGCCGCGAAATTCTGGGGAGGCCGGTTCTGTCTCGATCTGGGGAAGTGTGATGGGTGTCGCAGATGGTTCAGCACCATAGACAATTACCGGGTTCGCAGTAATCTGAAGGGTGTCGTGAACCACATGACCATCCCCCGAAAATCCACCATGTTTCACCTTGTCGATATTAAGTAGGAGCCAAACATCCAGTTCCAACGGTATAGGATTGCGCAGCACGCTCCAGACATCTTCCGCGTGAGATCTGACGGTCAGTGCATTGAGCTGTGCGACAGCCTTACTCAGTCCGCCTTTGACGTGATCCTCGAGTTTGCCACTGACGACTGGATACACGTCCATATCCGCCACACGCAACTTGCACAGGTCAACGGGATTCACCGTTACATCCCGTAGAGATGCCGACACACCATAATTCGGCATCATCGCCATTGCGATGCTTCCCTTGAGGGTGGCTTGTTTTGGCCATTCACTGCCGTCGCCACACTGGGCAGGTGCGTCACCGATCTGAGAATGGGGATGCAAGCCAATCTTATAGCGAAGGGGGGCACTCACGGAGAGCGATGCCCCAGAGAGATCAATGCCTTTCCACCAATCTCTGAGCGACAGAGCCCCATTGGACTCACCAGGCTCGGCACCACCCATTTGCTGAGAACCAGATCGCTCGATGGAAAAGTCATCCCGTTCTGCGTAGTATTTGTACTCCACGCCTTTGGGATGCTTGATAAAGCTCCCCCAATGATCGAACTTCTTCGGGATCATTTTCTGATCGTTCACAGCTTGGAGAAAAGGCGAAAGGTCCAGCTGCACTGGGACGCCGATGACGGAATCCGTGGTCCCAACGACTGGGCTTTCTATTGTCGAGAGTTTCTCCGGCGCCGGGGGGCGAACGACAAAATCGGTATCGGAACAACTCGTCAAAGACAGCAGGAACGACAAGGCGATAACGACACGATGTCTTGAATTAGAAAGCATGGGGTTTCCTTTCCCATTCACTCAAAACCGTAGGTACGCCCGAGGGGAAGTCGCTCGACTGCGCATACCATACCAGAATCGAGCATTGCAAAAACAGGAGTGTTTGCCCTTAACGAGTAGTCGCATGTTCCACCGTTGCTTGCTAGAGTTGCACGCCGCTGATCGATTGCGCTCGTTTCTCGTCCAACTCAGCCCAGCGCTTATATAGCCGCTCAACCTCAGCCTGCGCGGCATGCAGCGCGGCATAGCGATTCTGAAGCTCGTCAGCAGATGAGACGATCGCCGGATCGTTCACCGCCATTTGGCAGCCCACGATAACCTCCTCCGCCGCAAGGATCTTCGCTTCCATCTGGTCCCATTCCTTCTGTTCGTTGTACGAGAAGCCTTTCCGTTTACTAGAACTTGGCCTCGCACGGTCTCGTTGAGACGATGGCCTACTCCCCTCCGAAGCCTTTTTCGCCTGTGCCGCTTCCCATTGAGCATAATCAGCGAACCACGCGGCACGGCTCATCCCGTCCAACGCAAGGAGTCTGGTGGAGACACGGTCCAAGAGCCAGCGATCGTGCGTCACCAGAACAAGTGCTCCGGCAAATTCCAACAAGCTGTCTTCCAGCACATCGAGCGTCGGAATGTCGAGGTCGTTCGTTGGCTCATCGAGGATCAAGAGATCAGCGGGTTCCAGCATCAACTGCGCGATTAGCAACCGGGCCTGTTCCCCACCGGAGAGGCGCGAGACTGGCAAATCTAGTTGCTCCGGACTGAAGAGAAAGCGCTTGGCCCACGAGACGAGATGGACGGACCGATCCTGATAGACGACGGCATCGCCGCCGGCCGGAGCAAGGGCGCGGCGCAAGGTCGCTTGTTGGTCCAACGATTCGCGATGTTGCTCGAAGGTCACTACTCGCAGACGATCGGCGCGCGTGATGGAGCCGCGATCCGGCTCTAACGTACCGGCTAAGAGTTTCAGAAGCGTTGTTTTACCACTGCCATTGGGTCCGAGTAGGCCGATCCGTTCGCCGGGGCCCAGGAGGATGTCGAGGTCAGACACAATCGGCTTGCCGCCGAGTGACTTCGCAAGCCCTTTCGTCGCCAACAATTGCTTTGATTTTCTTCCGGAGGCTGTGAAGTCAATTCCCGCCGACCCTTGCGGTCGTCGCGACTCCATATTCTGAAGCTCTTCGATGAGCTGCCCTGCCGAATCGATCCGGGCCTTGGCTTTAGTCGTGCGGGCTTTGGGCCCTCGCCTGAGCCATTCCACCTCACGCCGTACCCGATTAGCCAACGATGCTTGATAATCGGCCTGCGCCTGTAACTCCGCGTCACGCCGCTCCAGAAACTCGCTATACCGGCCGTTCGCCTGAAAGACCCCGTTGGCGTATCGGCGGTTTAATTCCCAAACCCTAGTGGTCACCGATTCCAAGAACTGCCGGTCGTGGCTGATGACAATGAATGCATGGGGTTCGGCCTTCAAGAGACCTTCAAGCCACAGGATGCCCTCGACATCCAGGTGGTTCGTCGGCTCATCCATGAGCAGCACATCTGGCTCCAGCATCAGCGACCGCGCGATCGCGAGCCGCTTTCTCCATCCTCCCGACAACGTCGAGACAGCCTGGTCTGAACCGACAAATCCCCCGAGGCTAAGCGCCCTGGCTATTCGACCACCCTGCTCATGCGGATCAAACCCCTCATCGAGCAAAACCTGGGTCAACACGTCTTCGACCGAATCCTGCTCGCCAAATGAAGGCTCTTGGGGAACATAGCCGATGCGAACTTGTCGCCTCACTGATCGCGTGCCGCTATCCGGCTTTTCAAGGCCGGCCAAAATCTTGAGCAATGTGGATTTCCCAGAGCCGTTTGGTCCGATCAGTCCCACATGATCGCCGTCGCAAAGTCCGATCGACAGACCGGTGAACAACGGCTTCACTCCGTAGCTCTTCTCAAGCAATTCACAACTGAGCAGCATGGTCGGTGGCATAATCGGTGGGGGGTAGTGTACTCGATCTTGAGGAGCGAGCGGCGCTTTTTCTTCTGTTCAGTTGACACACTCCCATGGCAACAGTAGCCTGTCATCGTCAATGACTTCACGTCACACAGAGACAGCAGAAAGGGGAACGCCGCCATGAAATCGTTTTGGAGCATCCTAAGCCTGTGTCTGCTCATCGCCGCCGCAGGCTGCGGCGGGAAGGCCGAGATCAAGGAAGACCGCCTCACCGTCGGCAAGGTGCAGGGCGAAATTAAGGTCGGGATGCCTGGTTCACAGGTGGCCGAACTCCTGGGGAGTCCCAATATCGTGACCACGGACGAGAAACGGCGCGAGGTCTGGATCTACGACAAGGTTTCTACCGATCGCGTGGATAGGGCCAGCTCAACCTTTGCCAGCATCATCATTCTCGGCGCCACCTCGCGCGACAGTTCGAGCTCGCAGCGCCAACGGACCCTCACCATCATCATCAAGTACGACGAGGAGAAGAAGGTCCGGGACTTTGCCTACAACTCTACCCAGTTCTGATCCGCCGGTGAACTGGATCAGCGCCATGGCCGGAAAGGGCAGAGCTTTCGCTACAATTGTTGCCCTTGCGTTTCTGAGCGGCTGCATTGCCCATACCGAGCCGGCCGAGCTCTTCGCGCTGACGCCGGATATCCCGAAGAACCGGGCGATGCAGACCCGGATGTTCGAAACGCCGAATGAACGGGAACTCCTCTCGGCCTCGGCCGCCGTACTCCAAGACTTGGGTTTTCAGGTAGAAGAAAGCCAGCGGCAAGTCGGCTTCCTGCGCGCGACAAAGGAACGCAGCGCTCGCGAGTATGGCCAATATATCAGACAAGTGCTGGTGCTGATTCTCTCCCTCGGAAAGCTCATGCAGCCGGTTGACCTTCATCAAAAGATCGCCGCCTCCCTCATCGCCCGTCCGCTCAATGCCGAAGCTACCCGCCAGGAAGTCCGCATCATGTTCTATCGAGTTGTCTGGCAGGGGGACGGTCAAGTCGATAATCAATACATCCCGCCCGGTGAGCAACATATGGAAATGATCCGAGATCCGGAAATCTATCAGCAATTTTTCGCCAAGCTCTCAAAGGCGGTGTTCCTGGAGGCCCATCGAATCTGAGGACATGGTATGAATAAATCTAGGTTGCACATCACTCTGCTCGGCCTAGGCCTTTTGCTGGCCGGAAGCCCCCTCCTACAGAGCTGCGCGGTACCGCAGCCCGCACCGGACTTGCTGGCCCCGACCGAGGCACAGATGAAGATCCGGAGCCTTCAGACGAGAACCTTCGACCTGACGGATCGGAACGCCGCCATCCGGGGCGTCATCGCCTCTCTGCAGGACCTGGGTTTCATCATCGAGCGAGCCAACGAAGGGCTTGGTCTTGTGACCGCGGCGCGATTCGCCGAACCCAACTACTACGACGTCGTCACAATCACCGTGACGGTGCGGCAAGAGACGGCGGACAAGATGAGCTTTCGTGCCAACGCCATTTATAACAACAAACCCATTGAAGACCCGAAGGTGTATCAGAACTTCTTCGCCGCTCTGCAACGGGCCCTGTTTCTCTCTCAGGAATCGACACCCTCGCCATGATCGCCGACCGATCGCCAAGCTCGCGAAGGCCTTTGCGAATGCTGCTGATGACAGTACTCGCTGGAGCGGCGCTGCTCACCGCCTGCTCACCCTACGAAATGCGGCACGACAATCAATCGGACGCACGGACGCAGATCTGGTTGTCCGAAGAGAGTCAGGTCAAGGTCCGGGCCGCACAGACGCGTGTGTTCGACACCAAAGACCGGCGGAAGTTGCTCCAGGCGATCGTCATGACCTTACAGGACCTGAACTGCAAGATCGACGTGCTCGACGAGGAACTGGGAATCGTATCCGCCAAGAAATACGTCGACCTCGAGCAACCGACTTTCTTTGATCCCTCGTATGTCCTCTACCGTCCGGACACGCTCTTGTTTCTCACTAGAACCTACCGAGCCTGGGGACCCTTCTACCACCGCAGCGACCTCGTGCGACTGACCATCACCGTTCGGGACCGTAACGAGTCGCAGCTCCTCGTCCGCGCCAGCGCACAGTTCTATCTTCGCGCCGTCGAAGACCCAGTCCCCTACCAGCAATTCTTCCGCACCCTGGAACAAGCGGTTTTCCTGGAAGGGCACACCGTCGAGTAGTCAGCATCGTGTTCTCTCTACCTATTTAGCCATCACGGCTGATCCGAATATCTGGTTCATGTGACATCGGCCTGCCATCGGATGCGATTGAGAGCAGGTGATCCTAGACAGAGACTCTCGACCCCATTTTCATGCCTCCACACCACAGCCATGGCCAGGACCCGTTGGGTCAAAACCAATCCTCCTGCGCAACAGGGTCGCCTTCTCTCAATTTTTACCCAGCTCCTCTTGCCTATAGATTTCATTCCCGAAAGGACAGAATGTATTGACTGACTTATACGCAAGGGATACTGTTAGCAAAAATTATCGGCCTATCATGATGACTCGTAGAGCTCCTACAAAGAAATACCAGAGCATGAAGATCGGGCGAGAACCGGATCATTCTATCGTGGCTGGTCTTACACGATTATCACTCCTTGCGGGTCTCCTCGTTATCCCAGGGTCGTTATTGGGCATGGAAGCACCCTTGTTTGCACAGGACGTGACAGCAACCCCGCTACATCCATCTCAATATGAGCAATCAAGAGAATCCTCACTTACGGATGTGAGTCCGATTGTCGAACCTCCCGACCTACCTGAAGATGAAATCTACGAAACAACAGAGATTGACACGCTCAGCACACCATACCCACCAGACCATCCCATTGAACAATTGAATGACCCCGGCTGGCAGGAAATACAGGTCACCACGGGAGATAGTCTTGCTCGTATCTTCAAGCGACTCCATCTGAGCCCTCAAGATCTGCACACGATCATGACCCTGGGGAAAGAGACATCGATATTAAAGCATCTGAAACCGGGTCAGATAGTTTGGTTTCAGGTGGTTGAAAATCAGTTCGTGGCACTGAAGTACCCGGTGGACCTGGTCACGACCCTGCATGTTGTTAAAAAAGATGATGGCATTCAGGCCACGACAATCACCGAAGAACTTGAGACCCGCGTCAAACACGCCAATGTCACGATCAAGGATTCCCTGTTCCTGTCTGGTGTCGGCGCAGGCCTCTCAGATAATCTGGTGATGCAGCTTGTCGCCATTTACGGTTGGGATATTGATTTTGCCCTGGATATCAGAAGCGGCGATCGCTTTTCCATGATATATAAAGAGCATTTCAAGAATGGTGTGAAAGTGCGCGAGGGACCGATCACTGCCGCAGAATTTGTCAACCGGGGAACCCGCTATCGAGCCATACGATTTACACATGAAGACGGCCACTCGGAATATTATTCTGATACCGGCCGCAGCATGCGCAAAGCATTTCTGCGCACACCCGTTAAGTTCACCCGTATCAGCTCCAGATTCAGCCTGAAGCGAAAACACCCTATTCTCAACAGACTCCATGCCCATCGTGGGGTGGATTATGCTGCGCCCAACAAAACCCCAGTGAAGGCAACAGGAGATGGTACGGTTACATATCTAGGGAGAAAAGGCGGCTTGGGGAACGCCATCATTCTTAAACACGGTAGTCGATATGATACTGTGTATGCACACCTGTCCAGTTACAAAAAAGGACTTAGAACTGGACACCGTGTCAAGCAAGGTCAAATTATTGGCTATGTCGGCATGACTGGTCTCGCGACTGGTCCCCATCTTCATTATGAATTTCGTGTTAATGGAGTTCATCGTAATCCGCTGACCGTGAAGGTGCCCAAGACCAATGGTATCCCGGCGGAAACGACGAAAGAGTTCATGACGCAGATTGAGCCTCTCTTGGCTGAACTTGATAGTATCCAGGCCTCAGCAGGCACGACAACGCGCGGTCCGCATCGTGATTCGAATGACTCCGTAGCAACGATACAAGACGCGACCGATGTTACAACGCTGGAATAATACGCCGCCTGGAGGAATGTAATTCCTATACCCTACCGGCGCATTCCCTCTATTTTTTCCCTCTTAGCCATCTCAGGAACCCTGTGGCTCACCGCCTGCGCCACAATTCCCCCAAGCAATATCACGAACTCCTGCGCCATCTTCTACGACAAAGGCGATTGGTATGGCGACGCCAAGTCTAGCTATAAGAAATGGGGCATTCCCATCCACGTGCAGCTGGCCATCATTCATCAGGAATCGCGCTTTCGGTACAACGCGAAAGCCCCCAAGGATCATCTTCTTGGGTTTATCCCATGGGGACGTCAGTCGTCGGCCTATGGCTATGCGCAGGTCATGAAGGGTACCTGGAACTGGTACAAGAGGAAAACCGGTAACTGGCGCGCTCACCGTGATGACTTTACCGACGTGGTGGATTTTATTGGCTGGTACGGCAACATGAGCTACAACACTCTGGGTATCAGCAAGTGGGATGCACGCAATCAGTACCTGGCCTACCACGAAGGTCACGGCGGCTATCAGCGTCAAACCTACAAAAGGAAACGCTGGCTAATGGCGGTGGCCAAAAAGGTCGAGCGTAACGCGGCTCGCTACCGTGCGCAGTTGGCACGGTGTGAGAAACATCTCAATAGCAGAGGATGGTTTTCTCGCTTTTAACACGGGAATGGTAGCGCTTCTAGGGATACGCTCTCTACTAAACTGTCACCCCCTCGTCCGCATCAGCGCGCAGTTTTATCTACGCGCCGTCTAGGGCTCCGTCCTCACCAGCAGTTCTTCCACACCCTGGAACAATCTGATTCCAATTATCGACTTCTCGTTCAAAACCCTTGTTTAAGCTAAAGGAAGCCTGTTATGACTGAGAAAAGCCTGCCGGGCCCGGTGTGAGAAGGTGCACCAAGGCGCGTTCAATGATCGACCATTCAGGTGACAGACTCTTTTGGCCATCATGTAGGGAGGGATCAGATGACACACCTATTCATTTCACGTCGACCAGTGGTTCTTCTTGTGTTACTCACCGTGCTCGTCGTGACACCGACCGGGCTGGTGTCCGCCCATGACACCATAGATGGTGAGACGGGGCAGCGATCTGGTAAGGCGGGACAGTGGTCTGGTGGGACAGGGATCGGCTTCTTGGGGGGCACGCCTGACGGGGTGGAATTCGCCCTCAATGGGCACCTCGACTATTTCATATCGGAGGAGTTCTCCATTGGTCCCTTAGCCCAGTATGCTGGCGCGGGCGACGATTTTCTCTTTGGGCTCACGGTCCAGGGCAAGTATTGGTGGCCCATTCCGGGCATGAACAACCAGACCAAACTCGTCTTGCAAGGCGGGATTGGCTTCGTGCGTGCCGGCGTTCGGGAACCTGAGATCGGCTTTGGTGATACCTTC
>JAOUMR010000112.1 GCA_029881435.1 Nitrospira sp. | reverse complement strand
GCCCCACCGCCACCGGATCGCCGTCTTTGATTTTAATTTTTGCCCCATACACCACGGGGTACTTCTCACGTTCACGCCCGCTATCGTCGACAATCGCAATCTTGGTATTGCGATTCATCACAACCCACTCACCTTCTTTGTTTCGAACAGCGATTCCGGAGTTGTGAATATCGGCGTTCTTCTTGGCGTCGAAGCTCATGAATTTGATGCGCCCGGCATGCTTGGCCTCAACCACCGTCTGCTCGACAACCTTGCTGGCCGTACCGCCGATGTGAAACGTGCGCATCGTTAACTGAGTACCCGGCTCACCGATAGATTGCGCGGCGATGACGCCGACCGGCTCACCTTTTTCCACCAGACGCCCGCGCGCCAGATCACGGCCATAACAAGCACGGCACACACCACGCGGCGATTGACAGGTCAGCACAGACCGGATTTTGACACGATCGACTCCGGCCTCCACGATCAACTTCGTCAACTCTTCATTGATCTCTTCGTTCCACGACACAATGATCTCACCGGTGACGGGGTCACGAATATCTTCTGCCGCCAAACGACCAAGAACACGCTCCTCGAGCGGTTGAATGATTTCACCACCTTCGACCAGTGGGCTGACGAGAATGCCGTCACGCGTTCCGCAATCGATCTCATTGATAATGACGTCTTGAGCGATGTCGACTAATCGCCGGGTAAGGTACCCCGAGTTGGCGGTCTTCAACGCCGTATCGGCAAGTCCCTTACGAGCACCGTGAGTCGAAATGAAATACTGCAACACCGTCAACCCCTCGCGGAAATTGGCGGTGATCGGAGTTTCAATGATCTCACCTGATGGCTTGGCCATCAGTCCGCGCATTCCACCCAACTGCCGGATTTGCTGCGAGCTCCCTCGAGCACCGGAATCCGCCATCATAAAGATCGGGTTGAACGATTCCGCCTTCGCCGGATCGCCTCCCGCACCGAGCTCCTTCATCATCTCATTGGCAACCTGTTCAGTGACGTGCGCCCAAATGTCGATCACCTTGTTGTACCGTTCTCCGTTGGTGATCAAGCCGTCTGAATATTGCTTCTCGATCTCGTTCACTTCGCGCTGCGCCTTCCCGATAAAGTCTTCCTTCTTGGTCGGGATGTGCATGTTGTCGATGCAGATCGACAAACCAGCTCTGGTAGCATTGGTAAAACCAAGGTCCTTGATCTTATCGAGGAACTCGACGGTATCACGATGACCGGTCTGACGGTAGACGGAGTCAATGAGCTTCGTCATCTCCTTCTTGGTCATAAGCTTGTTCGCGTTGGCGAAGGGCAACCCCGGAGGAAGGATTTCGGACAACAACACGCGACCAACGGTTGTTTGCACCAGCGAGCCCGCGATGCGCACCTTGACTCTCGCATGCTCTTCCACTTCTCGTGCATCAAAGGCAATCCGAACCTCTTCGGGAGACCCAAACACCTTCCCCTCGCCCTTGGCACCCAATCGCTCTTTGGTCAGCCAGTAGCAACCCAACACCATATCCTGCGACGGCACTGCGATCGGTTTCCCGTTGGCCGGCGAAAGAATGTTATTAATCGACATCATCAAAACTCGTGCTTCAACCTGTGCCTCGACCGATAAAGGCACGTGCACCGCCATCTGATCTCCGTCAAAGTCAGCGTTGAACGCGGCACAGACAAGCGGGTGCAATCGGATGGCCTTGCCTTCGACCAATACAGGGTCAAAGGCTTGGATACCCAACCGGTGAAGCGTCGGAGCACGATTCAGCAACACCGGATGCTCTCGAATCACTTCATCCAGTACATCCCAGACCTCCGGACGCTCCTTTTCAACCAGCCTCTTCGCACTCTTAATGGTGGTGGCGGCGCCTCTTGCCTCCAGCTTATGGAAGATGAACGGCTTGAACAGCTCCAGCGCCATTTTCTTCGGCAAGCCACACTGATGGAGGCGCAGCTCTGGTCCAACGACGATGACCGTACGACCGGAGTAATCAACCCGCTTCCCCAACAGGTTCTGCCTGAACCGACCCTGCTTTCCCTTCAACATGTCGCTCAACGACTTCAGCGGGCGCTTGTTGGGCCCACGGATGGCACGTCCACGGCGACCGTTATCGAAAAGCGCGTCCACAGCCTCTTGCAGCATCCGCATCTCATTCCGGATGATGACGCCCGGAGCCTTCAGCTCCATCAATCGCTTGAGACGATTATTACGATTGATCACACGACGGTAGAGATCATTCAGATCAGACGTGGCAAACCGCCCGCCATCGAGCGGAACCAAGGGACGCAACTCCGGGGGAAGGACCGGAATAACATCCATGATCATCCACTCCGGCTTATTCCCCGACTTACGGAACGCCTCTAACACTTTCAATCGCTTGGCGTATTTCTTCTTCATCGCCGCTGAGGTCGACGCCTTCGCCTTGACCTGCAAATCATCCCATAACGCATTAATATCGATCTTCCGCAACAGATCGCGAATGGCTTCAGCACCGATTCCGACCTTGAATCCGCTTGTTCCAAACTCCGAGATGAGCGTGCGAAGCTTGTCCTCCGGAACCAATTCCTTTTCAGCGAGGTCGGTTGAGCCTGGATCCACGCACACGTAGCTTTCAAAGTAGAGAATCTTCTCCAATTGCTTGAGGCTCATGTCAAGCAAAGTCCCAATCCGACTCGGGACGCCCTTCAAAAACCAAATATGCGCGACGGGGGCCGCCAGTTCGATATGCCCCATACGCTCGCGACGAACCTTCGATTGAATGACCTCAACACCACACTTATCGCAGACAATCCCACGATGCTTCATGCGCTTGTACTTGCCGCAATTGCATTCCCAATCTTTGGTGGGACCAAAAATTTTGGCACAGAACAGCCCATCTTTCTCCGGCTTGAATGATCGATAGTTGATCGTCTCCGGCTTCTTGACTTCGCCATATGACCACGAGCGGATTTTCTCGGGCGATGCAATGCGAATGCGCATCGAATCGAACGACACAGAATCCCGCTGCTTCTCAAACAATGTATATACACCTTCCAAGGTAATGACCTCCTCTGATGCCGGTTTTGCTCCGGCACACAAGCGATTAGTCTTGCGATTTGACCAACTCTACATCGAGCCCCAAGCTTTGTAATTCCTTGACCAGTACATTGAACGACTCAGGTAAGCCTGGCTCGAGGAATGGTTCGCCTTTGACAATCGCTTCATACATGCGTGATCGGCCCGGCACATCGTCTGATTTGACAGTGAGAAACTCTTGCAGAGTCGACGCAGCACCATACGCCTGGAGAGCCCAGACTTCCATTTCACCTAATCGCTGCCCCCCAAACTGAGCTTTGCCGCCTAGCGGCTGCTGGGTGACCAGAGAATATGGGCCGATGGATCGGGCGTGGATTTTGTCGTCCACCAGATGGTGGAGCTTGAGGACATACATGTATCCAACGGTGACCGGACTACTGAACGACTCACCCGTTTTACCATCGATGAGCTGAGACTGGCCGCTCATCGGCAACTTCGCCTTCTTGAGCAGCTCCTTGATCTCCTTCTCAGCAGCTCCATCGAACACCGGGCTCGCCACCTTGATGCCCAACGCTTTCGCCGCCCATCCAAGGTGAGTCTCGAGGATTTGCCCCACGTTCATACGGGATGGCACGCCGAGTGGGTTCAGCACGATTTCAACCGGAGTTCCATCTGGCAAATAGGGCATATCCTCTTCCGGCAGGACCCTCGACACGACACCCTTGTTTCCATGTCGACCGGCCATCTTGTCGCCGACTTGGATCTTGCGTTTCATCGCGATATACACCTTCACCAGCTTGATGACACCCGGAGGGAGCTCATCGCCCCGCTTTAAGCGACCAACCTTCTCATCGTACAACGTCTGAAGGATTTCAATCTGTTCCTTCGCCCGCCGCTCGACATCTTCCAGCTCCTTTTGCTCATCAGGATCACTGAGGATAATGTAGCGCACGGTATCATCCGGCAATCGCCGGAGAATCTCCGCCGTCAACTTCCCCTTCTTTTTCAAGATGACGTCGCCACTCTCCGGATCCATGAGATCGCGACCCACCACCTTGCCAAGCAACAACTTCCGTATCTTCTTCGTCTTTTCTTCATCGATGATCCGCAGCTCTTCGTGGTGATCCCGCTGCAACTTCATCTGGTCATCGGTCTCAATGCTTTTCGAGCGCTCGTCTTTATCCAGGCCTTTACGCGAAAAGATCTTCACATCCACCACGATACCCTCCACTCCAGGAGGGACGGTCAGCGACGTATCCTTTACATCACCGGCCTTTTCGCCGAAAATTGCACGGAGCAGCTTTTCTTCAGGTGTCAGCTGGGTTTCACCTTTCGGGGTCACCTTTCCAACCAGAATGTCACCCGGCTTCACTTCAGCTCCGACACGGATAATGCCACTCTCGTCCAAATTCCGCAGCGCCTCTTCACCAACATTGGGAATATCTCGAGTGACATCCTCTTTGCCCAATTTGGTATCCCGAGCTTCCACTTCGAACTCTTCGATATGGATCGAGGTGAACGCATCTTCTCGGACTAGTTTTTCACTGAGCAGGATGGCATCCTCGAAGTTGTAGCCACCCCAGGGCATAAATGCTACAAGCACATTCTTACCCAGCGCGAGTTCCCCATGATCAATCGCCGGCCCGTCGCCAAGCACTTGCCCCTTCTTGACCGGTTGCCCTATCCCAACCACGGGAGTCTGCGTAATACAGGTATTTTGGTTGGAGCGCTGGAACTTGATGAGGTCGTACACATCAAGCCCGGAATCTTTCCCCTTCTTGCCGTCTTTCGAATCAGCCCGCACCACGATCCGAGTCGCATCGACGCTCTCGACGACTCCGGCTCGGCGGGCTTGGATGACATATCCCGAATCTCGGGCTACCACGGCTTCCATCCCGGTCCCGACCAAAGGCGACTCGGAAGTCAGCAATGGCACAGCCTGGCGCTGCATATTGGAACCCATCAAAGCGCGGTTGGCATCGTCATGCTCCAAGAAAGGCACGAGAGCAGTCGCCACACTCACGACTTGCTTCGGCGAGACGTCCATATAGTCGATCCGATCCGGAGTCGCCATTACAAAGTCTCCACCATGGCGACACGAAACCGTTTCCGACACCAACCTCCCCGACCCATCGAGTTTTGAATTGGCCTGAGCGATGATGTACTTGTCACCTTCAATTGCCGAAAGAAATTCGATCTCGTCGGTCACTCGCCCCTTCGCAACCTTCCTATATGGCGCCTCAATGAAGCCGAACTGATTGATACGTGCATAGGTCGCCAGAGATGTAATCAATCCAATATTTGGACCTTCCGGTGTTTCGATCGGACAAATTCGGCTGTAATGAGACGGATGCACATCTCGAACTTCAAACCCGGCCCGCTCCCTCGTGAGTCCGCCTGGGCCCAGCGCTGAAAGCCGCCGCTTATGCGTGATTTCAGCCAAGGGATTCGTTTGGTCCATAAACTGGGAAAGCTGACTACTGCTGAAGAACTCCTTCACGGCCGCAACAACCGGTTTGGCATTGATAAGATCGTGCGGGAGCACCGTTTCCATATCGAGGAGATTCATGCGCTCCTTGATACTTCGCTCCATCCGAACCAACCCCAGCCGAAATTGATTCTCAAGCAATTCTCCCACGGACCGGACACGGCGATTGCCCAAGTGGTCAATGTCGTCGATTTCGCCTTTTCCGATCTTGAGATTGACGAGGTAGCGGATGACTTCCACAATGTCCTGAGCCGTCAAGGTCCGCTGCTCGAGAGGGAGGTCCAATCCAAGTTTTTTATTGAGCTTCAGCCGGCCGACCGGGGACAAATCGTAGCGCTTGGAGTTCAAAAACAAGTTGTCGAATAACGCACGGGCTGTATCGACGGAAGGCGTTTCACCGGGGCGAAGGCGACGATAGATTTCAACCATCGCTTCTTCCTTTGACCCTATCTTATCCAGCTCCAAGGTATCAAGGATCACCGGCGTCGCCGTGGCCATATCAAGATAGATCACCTTGAATTCTTCAACATCGCTCTCGGCAATCTGCTCGACAATCTCTGCAGTCAACCGCTGGTTCTTCTCCGCGAGCTTCTCTTTCTTCGAATCAAACAATTCCGTGAGAATAGCGCGTCCCACCAGTTCAGCGGGAAGCATAGGAATTTCCTTCACTCCTGCCGCTTTAAGCTTGGCAATGACACCTTTGGTCAGCCTGGTACCTTCCCGCGCCAACGGTTCTTTGCTATTTTTATCCGTAACCTCAACCGTGCATCGAAGCCCATGGTGGATTTCCGGATCAAGCTTACGGAACATCTTGCCCTTCGACACTCGAATTTCTTCGACGGGGTAGTACATCTTGAGTAGGTCGTCGCTCGAGAATGCGAATGCTTTCAGTAAGATAGTAGCCGGCATTTTCCGACGGCGATCGATGCGGACATAGAGAATGTCCCTGGCATCAAATTCGAAATCGAGCCACGACCCTCGATAGGGAATAATTCGTGCGGAGTACAGCACCTTGCCGCTCGCATGGGTTCGACCTTTATCATGCGTAAAGGACGCGCCTGGCGATCGATGCAGCTGACTGACGACAACTCGTTCAGTCCCATTGACAATGAAGGTCCCTCGCTCGGTCATGAGCGGCAGTTCACCGACGTAGACTTCTTGCTCGCGCACATCGAGCACTTTTTTGCGAGGGCCTTTATCCTCCTTGTCAAATACCACCAGACGGACACGCAACTTGAGCGGAACAGCGAAAGTCATCCCTTGCTCGAGACATTCACGTTCGTCGTATTTCGGCGTGCCTAACGTGTAACTCGAAAACTCAAGCATGGCGGTATTGTTGTAGTCTGGAATGGGGAAGACGCTAGCCAACGCCGCCTGCAATCCATGATCTTTTCGACGCTCAGGCTCCGCCTCAAGCTGCAAAAACTCTTCATAGGAACGCTTCTGAATCTCGATCAGATCTGGGATATCGATGTTCGTGCGGATGCGAGAATAATCTTTTCGCTCGACGAACTCCTGCAGAGTCGTTTCGGACATTCCTCCCCCTCCACGCTGGTTGGCGGTGAACAGCTGTCGCCGGTTGAAACAGGATGATGCGGGGCGAGAAACACGCCCCCATCAACCAACAAATGACCCACGACTATGACGAATTTCTTGCCTACTTGACTTCGACCTTTGCACCGCTTTCTTCGAGCTTCTTCTTGATCGTGTCAGCCTCTTCCTTGGCCACCCCAGTCTTGATTGGCTTCGGCGCCCCCTCGACAAGATCCTTTGCTTCCTTAAGTCCAAGACTCGTCAGCTCTCGCACCACTTTAATGATTTGAATTTTCTTATCAGCAGGCGCAGACGCGAGAACGACATCAAACTCCGTCTTTTCCTCAGCAGGGGCTGCAGCTCCGCCTCCTCCACCCGGCGCCGCAGCGATCGCAACCGGAGCTGCCGCCGTCACACCAAACCGAGTCTCCAAACCCTTCACCAGTTCGGCGAGATCCAGCACACTCATGCTTTCAATCGCCTTAATCAATTCCTCTTGTGACAATTTCCCCTCTGTAGCTGGCATGTCCCCTTCTCCTTTCCGTTTATCCTGAATGGCTGCAATGACTCGTACAAACTTCGACAAGACTGCATTCAACGTATACACGACTCCACGAATCGGCCCCTGCATGGCCGAAAGCAACATGGCAACAAGCACTTCTTTTGGGGGCAGTTTCGCAACGGCGGTCAGCTCATCCGGCTGGAGAATCTTACCCTCCAGCACGCCGGCCGTCATCCGAATCTTCTCCTCACGCTTTTCCGCACCGATAAAATCTTTTAAGATCTTTGTCGGCAATACTGGGTCGTCATACCCAATAACGACACCGGTTGGACCTTTCAGATGCGTCTTGAGTCCGGCCAATACCGTCCCCTCTGCAGCGCGAGCAGCTAGGGTATTTTTTATGATTCGATATTCAGCCTTGGCGCCACGGAGTTGCTTGCGCAACTCCGTAACTTGATTGACTGGAAGACCAACGCATTCCGTCAAGATAGCTAGACGCGCGCGGCCAAACTTTTCAGCCAATTCCGCTATTGCCGCAACCTTCTCTTCCTTCTTCATCGCTCTCCCTCTTCCAAAATCGCCAACCGTCAATCGAGGAACATAAAATTATCCAGATGTTCACGTGACGATAAATGACGTTCGATTAGCCCCATTGTTTTGCCAGTGCGGTGGTGTCTAATTTCACACCCGGACCCATCGTACTCGAAATCGTGGCGCTCTTAAGATAACGCCCTTTGCACGAGGCGGGTTTTGCCTTGATGACGGACTCAATGATCGCGGATGCATTGTCGTACAGCTTCGTTGGCTCGAAGGACACCTTACCGATTGGCACGTGCACGATACCAGCTTTTTCAACCTTGAACTCAACACGGCCTTTCCTGATATCCGCAACAGCTTTCCCAACTTCGAAGGTGACGGTACCCGTCTTGGGATTCGGCATTAGACCCCTAGGCCCAAGCACCTTACCGAGCTTTCCAACCGACGCCATCAAGTCCGGAGTGGAAATCGCGCAGTCGAAATCCATCCATCCGCCCTTAATTTTCTCCATCAAGTCATCTGACCCCACGTAGTCGGCTCCCGCCTGCCGCGCTTCTTGCTCCTTCTCACCCTTCGCAAAGACGAGAACACGGACCTTTTTCCCCGTCCCATGAGGAAGCGAGGCCGTTCCTCGAACCAATTGATCCGAGCGCTTCGGATCGATCCCCAGTCTGAGCGCCAGATCAACCGACTCATCAAACTTGACAAAGGCTGATTGCTTGACCGTTTCGACGGCTTCACGCAATGCATAGCCACGCGGCTCAACATTCTTGATCGCCGCATTCATTTTTTTCCCCATGCCTGCCGCTCCTTCATTCCCGAAATTATCCTTGGATGACGACTCCCATACTGCGAGCAGTCCCCTCAATGATCTTGGCCGCTCCCTCGACATCAGCCGCGTTCAAATCGGCCAACTTCTTGCGCGCAATCTCGTTCAACTGCTGTCTGGTGATCATTCCCACCTTATCTTTTTGGGGCACGCCAGAACCTTTAATAATCCCGGCAGCCTTCTTCAGGAGATCCGAAGCAGGGGGCGTCTTCATGATGAAGCTAAACGTGCGATCTTTGTAGACGGAGATGACGACGGGGATAATGCTATCCCCCTCCTTCTGAGTCTTGGCATTAAACTGTTTACAAAATTCCATAATGTTGACGCCGTGCTGGCCCAACGACGGGCCGACAGGCGGGGCTGGATTGGCCTTCCCGGCCGGAATCTGCAACTTGATCTGCGCCGATACTTCTTTCGCCATGTCGTTCTCTTTCTCCTTACACGACCGGTATTCAGCACTTAGCCGTCAATCATGACCCCAATCCGACGGCAACCGATCGGCTTATATCCGTTCAACCTGTAAAAACCCTAGCTCAACCGGAGTCGACCGACCAAAGATGCTCACCATCACCTTCAACCGACTGTGGTCTTGATCGACTTCATCAACCACGCCATTAAACCCAAGGAAGGGGCCATCGATAATGCGAACGTTGTCACTTTTGATAAATTTGATCTGCTCCCGAGGCTCAGCCTGACCCGCATCAACTTGCTTGAGCAACGATTCCACTTCCTCGCTGGTGAGCGGTATTGGGACCGTACCTCCCCCTACAAATCCCGTCACCTTTGGAGTCTCCTTGATCATTTGCAAGGTCTCATCCTCTAATGGCGACTCCAACTCAATGAGAACGTAGCCCGGAAAAAACTTTCGCCGTGAAGTCCGTCGCTTACCATCTTTAATTTCGATCACATCCTCTGTTGGAACAAGCACTTGTCCGACCTTTTCAACAAGTCCCATTTGATTCGCCCGTTCCATCAGGCTGGTCTTCACCCGCCCCTCAAAACCCGCGTACGTATGGATGACGTACCAGTTCTTTGTCATGCACCACCCTCAGACTTCGATGAACTGCTGCTAAACCTATCTCTTCTCGCTGGATTCAAATGAGTTTGCCGACCAACCATGTAAGGAATGAGTCGACGACGGACAAATACACCGACATCAAGATACAAAACACAATGACCACCGCCGTTGATCCGACCGTTTCCCCACGGCTTGGAAACGAAACTTTTTTGAGCTCCGCCCGTACATCGGTTATAAACAATCGAATCAAATCCGTCATCCGTTTGAACATCGAAGCTCCGTCTTCTACCTAGCCGTTTCTAACTCCTTTAGAAACTCTCAGTTGCTGGGCGAACTATTAGCCTATACAACTACAACGCGATTACTGCCGTTTCAAACCCAATCAGCCCCCCGAGAGAAACTTCAGCCGTTTGCCAAGAGCCATCAAAAGCAGCCAGCATCACCAAGACGCTTCAGACCAAAACGTCACTTAC
>JAOUMR010000022.1 GCA_029881435.1 Nitrospira sp. | reverse complement strand
TCGAACCCAGGGCCATCAAGCGACGACCAAAACCGTACTCGCTACTCACCAAACCACGCGCGATCGCCAGAGAGGACGCCCGTAAATATGGCCATCCCGCAAAGCTTAAGTAAGTGCCATTCGGGTCTGGCCCCGTATTGTTCCGCAGAATCTTCGCCGGAGTCAATCGACCTTTGGCCATGGCGTCATGCCTTCCACTTTTGTCACGTTTCCATCATCTCGAGCCGAGGATCGAATTCGTGTCCGCAGGCCGTGCAGCGGATGCAATCTGATTCGACCGTGAATTCATCCGATCGGATTCCCATGCCGCCGCAATCGGAACAGCGCGCGAGGTGGACCTTCCGATCGTCGACGGTTTCGTACTGTGTCCCGCGGAAACAATAGATGGGGCTGCCATCGAGCAGCCAGAGTCGGCCGGCATTGTCGGCGACCGGCAGGGCTAGATAGTGATGATTCACATAGTCTTCAAGATCAAGCCGGCTCGCGAATCCGTCCTTGATGAGCTTCCCGCTCACGGCTTCATGCAGTGCGTTGTCATGCGCAATAGCTTTCGTCGGACCCATGTCTCACCTCCTCGGTTGGATTGAGGCGGATCAGACCACCCCAGAGTAATACCGTAGAATATTGGAGACTGAAATCACGCCGATGATTTGTCCGTCTTGTGTAACCGCCAGATGCCGGGTGGCCTGTTCTTTCATCATGCGCACAGCATCGATGATGGGGCGGTCTCCTTCGATGGCAGCGACCGGCGTGCGCATGGACAGCTTGACGGTTGTGGTACGCGGATCAAGCCCTTTGGCAGCCACATCGCGGGCCAGGGCGGAATCGGTCAAGACGCCGACGTAGGCTCGGCTATTTGTCACGAGCAGCGAGCCCAGCTTCCATTGTTGCATCAACTGCCCGGCCTCCCGTAAACTGGCGTCCTGCGACACGCTCCGGATCTCAGTGGACATGTGCTCGGCAATCTGCGGACCGATGAGTATCCGCCCGATTTTGGTTTTCTTCGGCGTGGCGGTTCGGCGCGCCTCCAATTCCGATACGCAACTCTCCAACACGCGGCTGCGCTGCAAGAGACTCTGCCGCTGGCTATCCAGACCGCTGCCTTCCGGTGCCTCATCCGTCATGTTGACCAATCCGGCCGCCTCGCCCAGCTCGGCATATTCATAGGCATGGAGTAAGTCGGAGGCCTGTCCAAGCAGATCGCCGATCAGCCGTTCGGTCTCCAGGTCGAACTCTTCCAGGCTGCGCGTCGGCTTGCCCCTGCCTAGGAACGAGGCGAATTCGGTGAGCTGTTTCCGCATCCGTTCGATGCTGCGATCAAGGGAAACCCGCTGTGTCGGGGGAGTAGTGCGGACAGCCATAGCACCTCCTATAGCTATAAGTGAGGAAGGATAGCCGATCTTACGCCTGTCGAATCGAACGAGGCAAGCGGCAGAGGGTCCAAGAACCGATGGCACATGAAACCGCACAACCGTGCGATAGCATACACCTCGTTAATTGCTGAAGACACGTACCGGGACCTTCCGTCCTTTGATATGGGACCGGCTGACCGCCTCCAGGATTCCCTTGGCCATCCCAACCGGAACATCCACGATCGAAAACCGTTCTTCAATTTCAATGGCCCCAATCACGCCGGTATTGATCGTGGCTTCGTTGGCAATAGAGGAACAAATGGGGTCCAGGCCTTCTGTTGTGTATGTCGGTGAGTGTCAGCAGAGTGGGGGTCGGATCTTGAATCATGCAATGGCAAGAGTATGTGGGTTTGGTACCTTTTTTAACGCGGGCTAGCGTCGGATAGCCGGCTTATCCGTGGCCTGTCGACAGGTGCTAACTCGATATCTGCCAATACGCTGCGATGGTCCGATGGCCAGAGTGCGTCGCCGTTGGGGAGGCGACCGGGCTGGTCAAAGGCCAGACGGCTTGATCGCACGACCGGACGGTCGCCGGTTCCTCCATCAAGCAAGAAAATAAAATCGACACGGCGATCGGCGGTTGGCCATTCCACGTGGATGTTTTGCCAGACGGTCCCTCCAGATATTCCTGGATTCGCGACCCGGAAGGCATCGATCAGTCCTGGCTCTTTCTGCCATTCAGTGAGGACAGGAGACTGCTCCCCGGTATTCAAGTCGCCCATCAGGATCGCTCGTCCCGTTCCTCGATGTTCGCGGAACACCTCTCCGACTCGTGTGAGCTGGCATTCATCTCCTTTTGCGGTATGGGCCGAAAAGACCTGGATTGGTCCATCCGGTGCGCTGATCTCAGCCCGCAAGAGAATGCGAGGATCCATGCGACGTTGGCACCGAGGCAAGTCGTAGACTTCCGAGGCGACGATCGGATAGCGGCTTAAGATCGCCGGTCCCTCTTTGAAGCCGATGGCCGAGGTGATCAGCCGATCCAAGAAACCGATCCCGGAGATGTGTTGGGTGGCGGGCTCGAATACCATCTGATATCCGAGCGCCTCGGCAATCCGTTGCGGAACGTTGCCATGTTTTCGGCTGTCCGATGCTTCCTGCAGGGCGATCACGTCAGGTTGTAACCGCTGCAGTTCTTGGATGCTCATGTCGAGCCGTTCTTCGAGATGAGTCCCGTTCTCGAAGAATCCCGACCATGCCCCGTCGTGGAGCAGATTGTATGTGAGGACTCGCAGCCGAGACGATTCCTCCTTGCCAGATTCAGCCCATGCAGTGGGACTCCAAAAGAGCAGTGTAAAGGCGAGCCATAGGAGGATAGGGAATACGCGGTTCATTCTAGTTGACTAGGGTACACGATACGCCTTCATCCGTTGCTTTTCCACTACTCGAACACAGCAGTCATCTTGGATAAGTTTCGTGACAACTGGAATATCAAAGCGATCGCATGGGCATACGCACCGCTGGTATGCCCGCCATCAGACAGCGGGGACGGGGCCGGTTTATCAAGGCCGCTTCAAATCGATTCCAGTTCAGACGGACGAGCACCTCCTGACCGTCGCGCGCTATGTGGAGCGCAATGCGCTCCGGGCCAAGTTAGTCCGGCGGGCGGAAGACTGGAAGTGGTCCAGCCTCTGGCGACGAGATTAGGCGGACCGGAAGTTGACGGCGTGGCTCAGTGACTGGCCGATTGAGCGGCCCCGCGACTGGGTGGCGTGGGTAAATCGATCCCACACGGCGTCTGAATTGGAGGAGCTTCGGATCAGCGCACAACGAGGCCGCCCACTTGGCGAGGAGCAGTGGGCGCGGTGCATGGCGAAGCGGTTTGGGATGGAATCGACGTTACGACCGCGCGGGAGACCGAAGGGAACCTGAGAGAAGCTTCCCGCCCCCCGTTCTTCAGCCGCACACTAGGTTTCAGCGCCTGCCGGATGTGATAAGCTCCTGACCCCATGCGGATTTTCGTTCTTGGTGTCGGAGCAACTGGTTCCTATCTCGTCAAGCTCCTGACTCGGCAGGGCCATCATGTTACGTGCGGCGATCGGGATCCGGAACGGGCCCGGTACTTTCTGGGTGCCAAGCTTCCCGTTCCGGTCGAACGGGTAAATGCCCGTGACGTCTGGAACATCGTCAAGGCGGCTCGGGGCGCTCAGCTGTTGGTCAACGCCTGTCCGCCGATGTTAAATCGAATCGTCTTGCGGGCCGCTCTTCGTCTTCGGGCGCACTACCTCGATTTGGCCTCGCACTACACGGGCCATCCCTTTCGTGCCGAGCAGGTCGAGTTTGCATCCCGATTCGAGGAGAAACGACGTGCCGCTGTCATCACAGCCGGCGTTGCACCGGGTTTGACGAATCTCCTCATTGCGGCGGGAGCTGATCTGCTCGATACCGTCGAGTCGGTGAGGGTTCGCCTCTACGAATCCACGGACACCGATGCGCCGTTTTCCCAGTGGTCGGCGGAGGCATCCTTCGATGAAGCCGTTGCACGCCCGCGTGTGTATGTGGATCGGCGCTTCCGCTTCGGCCGGCACTTCGGCGACCGGGAACTGTTCCGGTTTCCTGCCCCCATCGGTCCGGTCAGCGTTGTCCTCGCCGCGCAGGACGAAGTGATCACCGTGCCCTATGCGATTTCAATGAAGTCCATGGATGTTAAGTCCGGCGGATCGGACATCGACCGGCTGCGGAAGTGGTACAAGCAGGGAAGACTGCGAAAGTCCCGCGGTCCTGTCGCGTCGCTCTTCATGCGTACGCCGACGCCGAGAACGATCCACAAGCTGTTGCGTCGCCGGATCCTCCACAATGCCCACTTCGCGGCCTCCGTCATCGTCGAAGGGATTGCGGACAAATGCCCGACGACAGTGCGATGGGATGCGGCGGTCCCCAGTCTGTTCCTGCTTCGACGACAGGGATTGCTGTGTTCTCCGATCGCGTGGGCCACGGCCCGGATGGCCGCGCTGTTCATCAAACATTTCCCCTGTGATCAGTTCGGGGTAATTCCGCCGGAATCGCTCTCGATCGACATCCGCCGGGCGATCCTTCGCGATGCCCGAGCGCGAGGGTTTCGCATCGTGAAGCATGTGGCATCGCGGGCGCGGCGGGACCTCTGACCGATCCTGGTTCCGCGCCTTGCGCCATCTTTTCAACGGGTGCTAAAATCCGAACATCAGAATAGTTTAAGACCTGTTCGGAAGCATCATGCCAAACATTACGTTACTCGTATCGCCTAGTTGCGGAGCCTGCCCTTCAGCGAAAAGTCTGTGGAAGCAGTTGCGTGTAAAGTACAGCTTTTCCTATCGGGAAGTGGACATCACCACAAAGGATGGTCAGGAGTTGGCCGACCGTCATGCAGTCCGTGCCGTGCCTGCGACGATTATCGATGGGAAGTTGACGTTTGTCGGCGTTCCCAGTCGGGAGAGCGCGGAAAAGGCCATTCAACTGAAGATCAAACAGAGAGAAGGGTAGGGGATGATGGACGAAGACGAGAACGAGAACGAGCTTCCGGATCTTCCACTCATTGCCAAGGGGCCTCCTCCGGATTGTCCAATCTGCGCCGATCCCATGTCGTTCATCGACGGCGACTGGGCCTGCGTCGACTGTAACGGCGAGCTCTTGGGGCCTGAGACCGGGTAATCGCGTCGTTCGTGAAGCGCAATTCCGAGAGGAATCAGACCATGCCGATATTCGTACGCTTCACGTTTCACGCTTCACGAAACCCGAGTTAGATGCTCCGCATCGTCACCGGTCGATTTCATCCTACCCTTGAATCTGCACTCGTCGAGCATCTCACGCGTGCCAAAGCACCCGATCCTCTTGCGCCACTCGCGATCTTCGTTCCGTCCAAGTCCCTAGCCGACCATATTCGTGCGCTTCTCGCCGTTGAACAGCGGATTCCGCTTCTGAATCTGCATGTGGTGACCTTTCATCAACTGGCCTTGCGGTTGGCTGGAGAGGTGTCCGCCCCTCACGCGTTGCCGCGAGTCGTCGATGAGCTGTTCTTCGAGCGATTGGTTCAACACATTGTTCGCAGCAAGCTCTCCAGTCAGGCTCCGTTACAACGAGTTGGACAATCTGCCGGGACGTGGGGGGCACTCTGGGCCACGATTCGTGACTTGAGGGATGCCGATGTCGATCCAAGTCAGGCGCTGCAAGGTCTCCGTGAAGGGTATTTCGAGGAAGACGATCGCGAATGGCTTGGTGCACTGACCTCGCTTTATGCCGCTGTCAAGGAAGCAGGCAAGACGCTGGAGGTCGGTACGCAAGACGATCTGGCTCAGGCGCTTACCCCGTTTATCCCGACTACTTTGTTCCTCCAGTCGCTGACGCGAGTGTTCTATTACGGGTTCTATGATCTAACGCAGGTACAGTTGTCTTTCTTTGAAGCCATCAGCCGAGTCAAGGACACAACCTTGTTTTTCCCGCTGGAGGATGATCCGGCCTATGGATTCGCCCGGCGCTTTTTCGATCGCTATATACAACCCTTGGTGATGCCAAACGAGGCGACGATCCGATTGGAAAGAGGGTCATCTCAAGTCGCCGAGCATCCCGTCCAGCTGACTATCAGAAGTGTGATCGGCGTGGAAGAGGAATTGGCGGCAGCTTGCCGCACGATCCTTGATCTGGTTGAAACCAACGGCTATCGATTCGACGAGATCGGTGTTACCGCGCGGGTGCTCAATCCGTACAGCCCCTCTCTTCAGTCAATCTTCGATCGCCATCGGATCCCCTTCCATACGACCGCGTCGCGACCACTAGTTCACGAACCGATCTGCAAGCTCATGCTGCAGCTGGCCGCTTTACCGTCGAACGATTTCTATCGTGCGTCAGTTCTCGACGTCGTGACGTCTCCGCTGTATGGCACGGATCTGACCAACGACCAGTCGGAGTCATATCGCCCCGAGCAATGGAAACTGCTGGTTCAAGCCTTACACATCACCCGTGGAGTCGAGGAGTGGAAGAGACTGGAGCAGGCGAGTCAGGCTGCATTGATACTCGATGGGGAGGAGGGCCTGAGCGGTTCACTCGCGATTGGGCCGGAGGTGATCAGCCTGTTCTGGCAGGTTGTGTCACAACTCATGGAAGACTGTTCAACGCTTCCTTCGCGAGGCACGATCGGGCAGATGGTCGCAGCCTGTCGGGCGTTCGTCGAGCGGCGCCTGCGGCGGTCGGATGCAATAGAATCAACCGTTGACGATGCTCAGTCTGACCACCGAGTGATGATATGGAACGCTATCGAGCGTATTTGGATCACACTCCTGGAATTAGAGCCGCTCACCGAGGAGATGACCTGGGCTGAATTCGTCGAGCTGCTGACGCATACCTTCGAGAGGACAAGCACACCTCTTCAAGACAGCTCATCTCAGGGGGTGATGGTGCGCGACGTGATGGCAGCTCGCGGGATGCCGTTCAAGGCCCTGTTTGTCCTTGGTCTGAACGAAAAAGTGTTTCCGCGATATATCCGGGAAGATGCCTTTCTTAGGGATCATCATCGGCGCGTGCTCGACGCCACGCTTGGATTCAAGATCGACGAAAAATTGACCGCCTATGGAGAGGAGAGTTTGCTTTTCTCCCTGCTCTGTCAAGCCGCCTCCCAAAGGTTGTATCTCTCCTATCAACGGGCCGATGAAACTGGACGGATGCTAGCGGCCTCTCCGTATCTTGATGTGGCTCGCCGGCGGTTTGGTTCCAATGAACAACCGATCGATGTGGTGCCTCTCCGCCTGACGGATCGAGTTGTGCAACGGCCGGCGATCAAACAGTTCCTACCACCTCGTGATCTGACTCAGTGGTTGGCTATGAACGGGCAAGACCCAATCGAACTCGTACAGGCGCTCGGGCGCGACGCCGATACGATTCGTCATGCGACGATGGCGCTGGATCGCATCGAGGAGGAGGGCAGCACGCTGAATCTTTTCGATGGGATGACCGGAGCGGTCGAGTCCCATTGGGAGAGTCTCATCAAACGGGGTGTTGCTCCAACCCCCCTCGAACGGTATGCGCGCTGTCCCTTCCAATACTTTGCCTCGGACGTGCTGCGACTCGAACCGAGTCGTGTGTCACTGTCGCAACTACCGGATGCGACGCTGGTGGGCACGCTCTGTCACGCTGCATTACGGCGGTGCTATGAGCAACTTGTGCAGGTCGGGTGGCCGACTGAACATGTGACGGATCATGTGAAGCAACAGACGATGGGAATGTCCGTCGAACAGGCGTCGGCAGATCTCGAATCGCAGCATCGGACAGGCCACTATCTCTTGTGGGAGCTGGCGAAAGAACAGGTCGTGACCCTTATAACGGCCGCGTTGAAGGCGGAACAGACCGAGCATCCGTACCAGCCTATTGCTTTTGAAGTGGATGGGGAAGGGACGATTCCCGATCTCCTTGACGGAGAATTGTTGAAGATCCGTGGTCGGATCGATCGGCTCGATCGGAATCAGGATTCCGGCGCATTACGGGTGGTGGATTACAAGTATAAATTTGGTTCGAGTATCAAACCTGAGGACCGTAACCTAACCCAGTCCGCAGTCCGTGGGTATCGGCTGCAACCGCCACTCTATGGTTGCCTTACCGTTCCCGGACAGACGACACCGAGTCAGGTGCAGTTCCTGTTTCTCGCTCCTCAGTGGTCCCCCATGATCGATCGCTCGTCGTTTGATACAAAGTCGTGGGCATCGAATACAGGAGCCCTTATCCATCGTACGATCAAGACCTTGATCGATGGAATTCAAGCAGGACAGTTTTTCATCATTCCAGATGGTTATTGCGACCATTGCGAATTTCGCGTGATCTGCCGAAGAGAACATGCTCCGACGTGGTGGAGGGCCTATCGCGCGGATGAACCGAAAGTCCTGAGAGCACTTCGCACGCAGAAGATTGCCGATGAGTAACGAGCTCTTGATACCGGATCGTGTGGCACGACAGTCGGCTGAGACGACCTTCGATCGCAACGTGGTGGTCGTGGCCGGCGCAGGGACAGGGAAGACGACGTTGCTCGTCAACCGCCTCGTGCATCTACTGATGAAGGAACCCAATCCAGTGCAGATTATGCAGGTTGTGGCCTTGACGTTTACCAACAAGGCGGCGACCGAGATGAAAGTGCGACTTCGGGAGCGGCTGACCACCCTGGCCAAACCGCAGGCTGATGCGTTGCGAGTGAGCGACGGAGGGGCCGTTTCAAGGAGCGATCTTCAAGCGCAGTATGGACTGAGTAGCAATGCGATTGTCGCCCGCGCTCAAACTGCGTTGCATGAGCTAGAAAAAGCTCAGATCGGCACCCTGCACGGTTTCGCAGCGCATCTGTTGCGACTCCATCCGCTGGAAAGCGGCGTCGATCCTGATTTCAAGGAAGATGATGGCGTGCGCTTTGAAGAACAGTTCACGGCTGCGTGGGATTGTTGGCTCGATCAGGAGTTGAGTCGAGTCGGCCAACATCATCCCTTCTGGCGATCGGTCTTGTCATCGGTCACGCTCGAGGCGGTCAGATCGTTGGCCTGGTCATTATGCAGTGAATTGGTTGATCTCGACGCTCTCCAGCAACAACTTGCTTCAACGACCGTGTCGCCGGCGATGTCGAATTGGATGCTGCACATGGACGCGCGGGCTGAGCAGCTGTTGAATGCGCACGACAGGCCGAAGCGCCGTAAAGTCGAGCAGATGCTCGCCGCTGCAGCGGCGGTGTTGCGCCTCGTGGCAGACAAGGGGTTGGTTGGCCGGCAAGATGTGACGACGGATGAACGAGAATGGCTCGGCAAAGACCTGGGGAGTGCTGTGGCTGGATGGGACAAAAATGATTTTAGAGAAGCTGGTGCCCTCATCGAGGCCGCGCAACAACTTCTTATGATCGACCATGCGTTTCTGGACGATCTATTGAAACTCCTCATTCCGCTGGTACGGAATATTCGTGAGACGTTTGTTCGGCAAGGATGGCTTTCGTTTGATGGGTTGCTGGCCCGGGCGCGGGCGCTGCTCTTTGAACATCCGTCTGTCCGGGAACGGATCAAACGAGAGTATCGTGCTCTGTTGGTTGATGAGTTTCAGGATACGGACCCCACGCAGTACGAAATCATCCTGGCCGTCTCAGAGCGCCAGGGAAGTCAGGCGGTCCGGTGGCAGGAGATGGTCCTTGAGCCGGGAAAGCTTTTCATCGTGGGAGATCCTAAACAGTCGATCTATGCCTTTCGGCGTGCGGATATCGAAGCCTTCGATCGAGTCGTGGAGAAGGTCACGAATGAGGGTGGGAGAGCGGAGACGTTGACCACAAACTTTCGAAGCGATGGAGCGGTCTTGGAGTCGGTCAACGAGGTCTTCGATCGACTCTTTGAACGGCGGCCGCTGGTCCAACCGGCGAATGTGCGATTGGAAGTCCGTCCTCAACGGAAGCCCCCTTCGATCGAGCCAGGGGTTCGTCTCTGCGTGACGACGCCGGATGGCGATGATGAAATGTTCGATGCGGCTGGGGCAACGAGAGCGGAAAGTGAAGTGTTGGCTCGTTGGCTGAGCGAGGATATTCTCAGTCGTCCCACGGTGAAGCCAGGTCACGTGGCGTTATTGTTCAGAAAGCTCACCCAGGCGGATGCGTACCTCGATGCGTTGCGACGACACGATATCCCCTATGTCATCGAGGGCGAGAAGCATTTCTATCGCCGCCAAGAAGTCATCGATCTCGTCAATCTCTTACGTGTGTTGGATCATCCTCACGATGAGATCGCTTTAACCGGTCTTCTTCGTTCGTCGCTCGGAGGGCTCACGGATCGAGAACTCTATGAGCTCAAGCAGGCGGGGCACTTCAATTATCTCCATGCATCGCACCTCGGGACGTGGCCCCATGTCCGGGCCTATGCTGTACGGCGGCTGTACGAGCATCTGGCATGGCTCCATCGAGCCATCCCTGTTCTGCCGTTGGTCGAGGCTCTCGAGCTGATTTTTGACCGACTACCGATCCTCGATGTGGCCGCTGCATCGCTCCATGGCGAACAGGCCGTGGCCAATCTCATGAAGGTGAAGCAAGCGACTGTTTCCTTGGCTGACCGGCCCCACATGACTCTGAGTGGCTTTGTCGATCTCATGATCGCCAGGATTGAGGAACAACCCGATGAGTCTGAGAGTCTTCTTGCCGAGGAGTCGCTCGAAGCCGTGCATGTGTTGACGATCCATAAGGCCAAAGGGTTGGAATTTCCCATTGTTGTGCTGCCGGGCCTCCATCAGGGGAGTGGACGTGAACGGAGTGCGCCTCAGGTCTCCTACGATTGGTCGAGCGGGACCTATGGGCTCTCCTTGGAGCATCATCGATCGCTTGGCTCGTTGCTGGTCCAACACAAACTGCGGCTGCGAGAAGACGCGGAACGGCGCCGAGTGCTGTATGTGGGGATGACCAGGGCCAAAGAGCTACTACTGTTGTCCGGCGGAATCACCGCCCGCTCGGTCGGTGAAACGGTTTTTGAGCTGTTGCGGAATATCGGGGCTGGAGAGATCGGAGATGCCTCGACGGAGGCGTTGACAATCGGAGCCAGTAGGATTCCTCAGCGAGTCGTCCAGGCACTGGAGCGAAAACGGCCGCGGCGACGGGAGGACAGAGGAACTAGTGCGGCATCGATCAATCCACAGGAGGTGGCTGCATTGTGGGAGGCACGGACTACTCGATGGAGCGAGGTTCGTGAGACCCTGCACCACCTGACACCAACTGGGTTGGGCAAACGGGTGGGGTCGGTCCGAAGTGAACCAACCTCAGTTCGGCAGGATGCGGCGATTGGACGGTTGGTCGGTGTGATTGCGCATCGTGTGCTGGAGCGATGGGATTTTGCACTGGACCCCTCGGGGTTATGTGCTCAGGTTGGCTCAGCTCTTCAGTCCGCCTTAGGGCCTGAGGAACAATCCTACGCCGGAGCGGTTGAGGGTTCCGCGAACGATCTTCTTGCGACTTTTGGTCGATCTGAAGCGTATGCACGCCTGCGATCATCTCAGATCCTTGGTCGTGAAGTTCCGTTCATCATCCCATGGGGTGATCGGCAGGTGATGGAAGGAGTCATCGACCTCATATACCGGCTTGCTGGAGAGCTCTGGATCGTCGACTACAAGACAGATGGTGTATCGGCCGATCAGGCGGCAGCGCGGGCCGAGCAGTACCGAACGCAAGGCGAGATCTACAAGGCTGCTGTGAAACAGAGTCTGGGAACCCAGCCACGGTTCCATTGCCTTTTTCTACGGTGTGGCGTCGCCATAGAATTGTAAATCGTGAGATATGGACATACCTGGGCGAGAACCTATCTCCTCAGAAGCCTTTGCGGAGCTGGTCCAGCAGGCCATTGCGGACCTCCCTCCTCCCTACGCCACGCTCATAGAGTCCATTGCCGTGGTCGTAGAAGAGGAGCCACCCGAGGATGTCTTGCAAGACTTGGAGCTGGATGAGAAGGACGACTTGCTTGGCCTCTATCAAGGTCAGCCGCTGACGGCCGATTCATTTTTCAGACCGGGCGGTGAGCCACCTCCACGGATTTCCATCTATCGCCGACCGATCCTCCGTCTTTGTGAAAGTCCTGAAGAAGTCGTGCAGGAAGTCTACGACACGGTGGTGCATGAACTTGGTCACCACGTGGGCCTGGACGATGACGAGATGCCGTACTGAAGAACGAGTGCTGAGCAGGAAGTGCGACGTTGAAAACACCGTGAGCTCCATCACTCAGCACGTTTCGCTCAGAACATTCAAGAGTAGGCAGGCTTTTGGCCAGCTCGTTGGTAGCCCAAGACGAGCATAACAATGCCGAGCAGCACCATGGGCAGAGAGAGAATCTGGCCCATGGTAATCGGGCCTAGAATGAAGCCAAGATGTTGATCCGGTTCACGGAAGAGTTCGACGATGAGTCGGCTGATGCCGTAGCCGGTGACGAACGTCCAAAAGATCGTGCCGGGTGGAGTCGGGCGCCGATCGATCCACCATAAGGCTGTGAACAACACGAGGCCTTCCAACGTCGCCTCGTACAATTGCGAGGGGTGGCGGCACACTGGGCCGCCGGTCGGGAAGACGATACACCAGTCCACGTCGGTTGACCGGCCAAAGAGCTCTCCGTTGATGAAATTTCCTATCCGACCGAACCCCAATCCGATCGGTGTCACAGAAGCCGCCAAGTCCGCAATCGTATAGGCAGGAATTCCGTGCCTACGGCTGAACCAGATCAGCGCGATAATAGTTCCGATGAGCCCGCCGTGGAAGGACATGCCTCCTTCCCATACTGCAAGCAGTTTCAGTGGGTTCTGAATGTAGTAGGAAAAGTTGTAGAAGAGCGTGTAACCGATCCGTCCACCAAGGAACACGCCGAAGGCCGCGTAGACGACCATGTCGTAGATCTGGTCCTTCCTAATTGCCAACTCCTTGCGGGCAACCTTGTGCTGAATTAGGAAGTAGGCCGCGGTGAGGCCGATCAAATACATCAGCCCATACCAGCGCAACTGAATAGGGCCCAGAGCTACAATGACGGGGTCAATGTTTGGATAAGGAATCGCGGCTAGGGAACCCATCTATCCTCTGTCAGGTTTGTTCCTTGAGAGACATCGTTCGTATTTTGAACGGACGAACAAGATTTCGCTGCTAGGCCCTTCCCCTAGGAGCCATGGGTCAGATTTTCCAACGGATCATACGGGGGCCTACTTGTCAATGCAAGCGTAGCAAGGATTAAAGAATGATTAGAGCAGGGTCCTTGGAAACCGTTTCCTAGAGCTGCTTTACAGGAATGGACGGTGAGCGAGTGTTGGATTTCTGAAACGCCTGTGTCTCCTTCTGTCGAGAAAAAGAGACCCAATATTTGTCACTTCTCATCGTCGTCGATTGTCCCCTTGATTTTCCGAGGAAATTGTCCCCCGTTCGGCCGCACTCATGCTGGCACAAAGCATGCTGATACGTCCCTCATAGGAAGAACGATTGGGCAGTCTTCCGGCAACATCACAACCATTACGAGGGAGGTTCGCCATGTCGGAGCAGGGGAAGCACGTCGCCAAGGCAGCTGCATTCATCGCTGGTGGAGCCGTCATCGGAGCGGGACTAGGGCTCCTCTTTGCCCCACAGACCGGGATTGAAACGCGCCGGAACATTAGCCGCTATGCTCGGAAGGCACAGGCCCAAACCAATCGCTGGGGACGCGCCGTCAAGTCTGGGATGAAAGTCGCGTTCGATCAACAGTCACCGATTGTGAGGAGTTGCGAGGAGCAAAGCCCGCAGCTCACCGCAGTGTGTTGAACGAGGCCCACCGGAGATCATCGGTGGCAGATCCACCCGCAGTGTACCTTCCGTCGCGGCTGGATCTTCTACCGATGGTCCACGGGGATCTGAATGCTGATGGCACCAGCGAGTTCTCCTACCTGAGCGCCTTCTCGTGGATAGCCGGAGATGTCGAGCATCCCTTTGGGGCTTCCGTGACAAGTCAGGCAATCCTCCGAATAATAAATCGGCATCATGGCTCTGAGTAGCCGTCCATCGTCGATCCACTCGACCAAAGGGCTGGTCGAGGCTGGTTGGTGCGCAAGCCGCTTCAGGACCGTTTCTTCATACGCGTCTGGCGCATTGCGCAAGTTTCGTGGATCGAGGGTTGTCTGTTTGATGGTCACCTTCGATTGCTTCGAAAACTTCCGTGCAGCCTGGCTGCCGAAGGTGGCTGGGATGAAATTCTTGTACCCAATCCCTCGCTGATTGATTACGAACTGCGCATCTGCCACGACCTCTTTGCTCGCGAGGAGCAGTCGCGTCAGCAGATCTTTCGCGTGGGGAGGGAAAGAAGAAGAGGACGTTTTTAGGTCGATCTGCGCCTGATGGAAGAACTCATCGAGGACTAGCCGCTCAAAGACATCGGGTGAGAAGCCCTTGTCTCCTCTTCGCGGATCATTGATCAACGGTTGGTTTTGCTCGACGACGACACGTCCGGCGTCAAGGAGAGTCGCCAGAAGCTCTGCTGTCCGCTCAGTCTCCTTCTGAGAGGTTTGCGCCAAACCGCTCTGGGCACAGAGCAGTATCAACATTAAACCGAGCGAGAGGATTATGTTCGGGACTAGGAGCATGCACACCTCCGTTTCGTCATGGGCCCTCAGCCAAACGGCACTGTCCCTGATCATAGTGGTCGGGCACTTGTGTGACTTCAAGCGGCAACCCCTCTGCGGTGGCCCGCCGAGTGGGTGCGTATTCAGCCTCGATCCAGCGTCTCCGCATCTGGATCAATCGTCCTGATTCTTCCAAACGAAAGAGCAGGTTGTTCAGGAACCATTGTAACTGTCTGTGCTCGTCGCTGGTGACGATGGACAGGTCTGCATGGGTCAACATCAAGGGGGTACCGTCTGTGTGTGTCAGAGGGTGCCAGTCTTGCCAGACCCGCTTTGTCACGTACTCAAGAATGGAATGTTCGGAAAGGATGACATCGATAGGGAGGTCTTTCATTTCGATCGCGGCGGGAATAGAGTCGCAGATCACTAAGCGGATCTGCTTGAGGTTGGCTTGAGCGTACAGGTGAGCGGGCCTCCCCTTCTGAACCGCGATGGTCAAGCCGGCGAAGCCTCCCTGAACGGCTGCAAGCGTATCTCGATTCCCGTTCTGCTTTCGAAATTGTGCCCACACACGTTCGGCTACTTCTGGATTGTGGATGATGGCGGCAATACCGTCGTCTCGGAAATAGGGAGCCGAAAACCACAGGCCTGTCGGCCTTGTGCCGGGAACGGTTCCACCAACGGACGATACAAATAGATCGAGCTGCCCTTCGTTCATTTTGATGAACAGATCGGGAAAGCGCGTGACGTGCAAGGTCGGAACGATCGGAGTTGGTCCCTTACAATACAAGGTGAGTGCGTCGGCGACCTCCCGGATCAGTTCAATATCCAAGCCTGTGACCCGAATGCCTTCGTCGGTGTACACGGCGGGAAAGACAAACGGGCGAAACGGTTCAACCGCGATACCGACGCGCAATCGTTCGCGAGTACAAATGGACGACAGCTCATCGCGATTCAGCGGGTGTATGAGCTCAACGGCATCATACACAAGACCGCATCCTTGCAGAAGGATGCCCAGCGTCGTCAGGACAAGCGAACCGAGGAGTCTTTTGATGATGCAAAGGCTCACGCTCTATGCCCTCCATGGTCTTGATGTGGCACACGGATCAATAGCCATCAACTCAAAACCGAACGCCGACTGTGAAGAGCCATTGTCGTGACAAGTCGGACTTGCCCTGGAAATCGATTTCGAATCGTGTGTACTGAAGTCCCATATCGACGGAAAACCCCTGGGCGACAGGAAATCGTACTCCGATCTGACCTCCGTACAAGTAGCCGGGGGAAAACGCTCCTCGCCCCGGAATGGTTCCTCCCAGGATCGCTCCGACATACGGTACTGCCCGGTGCTCTAGCGGTCCGAAAAGAGCGTGTCGCAGGAAGCGACTGATTGGTTTGCCGCTGGGGAAATCCAATAAGTCGATAAAATTATTCCAGCGCGGGTTCGCATACAAAGAATGTTGGTCGGTGATAAAGGTTGGGGTATGGTGACTGTAATATTGGTAGATGCCTCTCAATTCAAGGGGGCCATAGCGAAGAGCAGTGATTCCGGCTTGAACGGAGATGACTCTGCGAGCGGGCGCAAATGTACGATCATTGAATGACACGTCGAAACTAAACGGGCGGAGCGGGAGGATATCGAGAACTGCCTCTTGGCTCACCGCCTCACTCGGAAACGCCATTGTGAGTGCGAAAAGTGCAGTCAAAAAACGTGAAACGTGCGTCCGCAGCGGCTTACCTCTCCACCAGGCACCCCTTTACTGATACCCTGTCATCCGCTCTCGCATTGTAGCCCACTCTCGTTATCTTTTGCATGGTCACGGGTAGATGAAGGCCATGAGAAAAGTGGCTGTGGGGCCGGAGGCGCTATGTTAAAATCCGCCTTCTTGCCGGAGTGGCGGAATAGGCAGACGCAAGGGACTTAAAATCCCTCGGGCTCACAAGGCCCGTACCGGTTCGATCCCGGTCTCCGGCACCAATCACATGAGAATCAGGTATTAGTCACAGACGAACCTACAGGGGGATTCATGGATACAAAAACAATCGTGATGTTTGTTGTCGGCGTAACGCTCTTTCTTCTTATTATTGGGATCGGGGCCTGGATTATGACGGCGCCTCTGGAAGCCGGAGAGGTGGAGACGAAGCGTTGTAATGAATACGTAAATGAATTGGAGATGTTGAACAGGTACAAGTGGTTTCGGTCGCCGTACCATCGGCGGATGGCGTTCAATGACTGTTTGACAAGGAACTTGGGTGATACCACGCAACCATAAGAAGTCTTTCCATAGCGCGTACCCGTATCAGGCTGGGTAACTATCTCGCGAGGAACGTTAGCGCAATCAGTCTGGAAATTTGTATGTGGGAAGAAACAATGAGTGATGATGAAGTGTCTGGAGAATCACGGCGACCGCACGTGCCCACACTTCCAGCATTCCGCAAATTGACTCTCGTGATGTTCGCCGCATGCAGCGCATGCCCACGTCTCTTGGTTCGATGGCAGCACGTCTAGACCTTCATCCAGTACTTGGCGTGCCCGATAGGCATCCTCATCCTGGATGACCCACAATTCCGGGAAAATCTCTACAAAGGGAATCTCTCCAGCAAGGCCAGCAGAACGCTGGTTCTTAATCATACATCGGATGCCGGCCTGCTCCAGCCACTCCTTGCGCATCTCAACGTCTATCAAGTTCTGAGAAACGAAGACTTTTTTCATTGAGACCAATATTTGCAGAGTTTCTTGTCTCCTGCAATCGGAGAAACCAGGTTCTGGTTATCGATTGCATTGAGAGGTCACCCCGCGGTATCACTTCTTAAAGATCAGCCTCGGCTCGGTCATGCTCCCCATCGGAACCGCCACCAGCTCCCACCCACTCGCGCCATACTCATTCAGCTTGGTTTGCATATTCTGGGTGTCAGGAAGCACCTCGACGATTCTGTACTGAAACCGTTTCGGCTCCTGCGCTTTGACCGTGAACGGTTGGCCAAGGAAAAGCACAATCCCCAAGGCCCCAAGGCTAAGGGTGGCTATTATCCACGCCATCGAAATGCGTATGGTCAACATATGTCACCTCGCAGTGGTTATGGGTTACGGGTGTGCCACGCGCCAGTTTTTGCCGACGCCTAAGTCTACTTTGAGCGGCACCGATATGCCCAATTGTTTCCCGACGCTTTCCATCTCCTGTTTCACCAGCCGCTTTGCTTCAGCTAGGTCATGATCCGGCACTTCAAAGATCAGTTCGTCGTGAACTTGGAGGATCATCTTTACGTGCGGCAGTTCATCATGGAGTTTCTGGTGGACGTTGATCATGGCCACTTTGATTAAATCCGCAGCAGAACCTTGGATGGGACTGTTGACCGCCATACGTTCGCCGAATCCGCGTTGGGCTGGATCGCCACTTTGCAGCTCAGGAATAGGCCGGCGGCGTCCGAGGATGGTCGTAGTGTAGCCTTTTTCTCGTCCTTCGGCGATGTTCCGATCCATCAAATCCCGTACAGCTGAGAATCGTTCGAAGAAGGTATCGATATATTTCTTCGCTTCTGCTTGAGGTACGCCTAGGTTTTGTGAAAGGCCGAACGGGCTGATGCCGTAGACGATACCAAAGACGACGGTTTTGGCGGCGCGGCGCATGTCTCTCGTGATTTGACTGGAGGGCAGGCCGAAGATTTCCATGGCCGTGGCCATGTGGATGTCTTCTCCCTGGGTAAAAACGGATAGGAGGCGAGGATCTTGCGAGAGATGGGCTAGGATGCGCGGCTCGATCTGGCTGTAGTCGGCGCAGAGGAGTTCATGGCCTTTCGGAACGATAAATGCTTCGCGAATACGCAGGCCGTAATCACCTTTGACGGGAATGTTTTGGAGATTTGGGTCGGTGGACGAGAGCCGTCCGGTGGCGGCGACGGTCTGGTTCAGCGAGGTGTGAAGCCGTTTGGTTTCCGGTCTGACCAGCTCGGGAAAGGCATCCACATAGGTCGATTTGAGTTTGCTGAGGCTTCGGTAGTTGAGAATCTGGGCCGGCAGCTCGTGTTGCGTCGCGAGCTGTGTCAAAGTGTCTTCGTCGGTGGAGTAGCCGGTCTTGGTCTTGCGCAGTGGCTTCAAGCCGAGCTTTTCGAACAAGACAGTCGCCAACTGTTTCGGCGAATTGATATTGAACTCTTCGCCTGCTGACCGAGTGATGCTTTCTAGCATGCGGTCGAGTTTGCGCTCGAGTTCCTTACTCAGCTCGTGGAGCCCTTCGACATCCAGCAGGAACCCATTTCGCTCGATCTCGGCGAGGATAGGGACGAGCGGCATCTCAACATCGGCGAACAGTTTCGAGCTTCCTTGTTCGACCAACCGGTCTCTCAGGATCGGCTCGAGCTTCGCCAGGGTGGTGGCAGCTTCCGTTGCAGTTTCTCGCGAACCAGTGTCGACCTCGAAGAGCAACTGGGGTTGTGCCTTCTCATGGGTTCCCGAGCCCAGTCGTTTGCCTAACCGTTCCAACGTAATCGTTTCGAGGCCATGGTCTCGGCGGTTCGGGTTGAGCAAATAGTCGGCTATCATCGTATCCACGTATGGGGGAGCCAAAGTGATACCGATTTGGTGAAAGGCCAGCAGGGTGGCTTTGAGGTCGTGTACGACTTTGACCCTCTGCGTGTCGTGCAGAATAGGCATGATCGGCCGCATGAATGTGTGCACGTCGATCGAAATGAAAGCCGTGTGCTTTCCGGTGGAGAGGGCCATGCCGAGCATGTCAGTACGGACGCCCGGTTGGCCGGCTAACAAACATTGTAGGCCGAGGGGTGCGTTCTTCGGCAAACTGTCGACGAATCGCTGCGCCGCTGCTTCGTCTTCGATGGTGGTGATGTCTTGAGTTTTCATCTCCTGCTGTTTCGGCGATGACTGAAGGCTCTTGAGGAGGGAGGTGAATTCCAACTCGCGGAGTAAGTCTGTCAATTGCTCGTCGTGCGGTGGCTTGATCCGATAGGACTCGGGATGAAATTCCACTGGACTCTGTGTATCGATGGTCGCCAGTTTCCGGCTGAGCCGCGCCTTCTCCGCCTGTTCGGTGATGAGGGCCTTGATGCGGGTGGGGGTGACCTCATCGAGGCGGCGTAGCAGTTCTTCGATCGTCCCGAACTGCGCGATCAGCTTCATCGCGGTTTTCTCGCCGATACCTTTAACCCCAGGAATGTTGTCGCTGGTATCTCCCATCAGTCCCATGACTTCAACCACCCGTCCGGGTTCGACCCCGAACTTTGCCACACATTCTGCATCGCCGGACCACTTATCCTTCACCGGGTCGTAGATGCGCACGTGTGGGGTAAGTAACTGCAGCATGTCTTTGTCGCCTGTGACGATCACGACGTCGTACCCGGCTTGCTCTGCTTGCCGGGACAGCGTGCCGATCAGATCGTCCGCTTCATATCCAACCTGCTTGACGGCGGGAATGTTCAGCGCTTCCACAACCCGATGAATGTATGGGATCTGCGCCTTCATCCCGTCCGGCATCGGCGGCCGCTGTGCCTTATATTCTTTGAACTCCGCGTGTCGGGCGGTCGGCCCCTTCTCATCGAAGGCTACCGCAAGACCGTCCGGCTTGTGCTCGCGGATAATTCTCAGCAGGGTGGTCATGAATCCATAGACCGCGTTGGTCTGGAGACCTTTTGAATTGTTCAATGCCGGCAGGGCAAAAAAGGCGCGATAGATGTAGGCGCTGCCGTCGATCAGGTAGAGTATCTTGTTCGCGTTCGTTGAGTCAGACATAGATGGAGCCTAACATTCGGTCGAATGAGTCATCAGAAGTCGGCTTTTCAAAACGTTCGACGGCCGATCGGGAAGAGTGAGTGGGGTGCGCGTTCACGGTTGGGGCGCAATCGTGAGCGGCGGCTTCCCGAACTTCTGGCGCATATTGTTAATGGTGTTTAGGATGGCAGGTTGGCCGATCATCCGTGCCTCTAACTTTCGCTTGCCAGGAAAATCCAGCATGGTTACACCGATTAACATCGTGAGAATGCCCTGGCCGGGCAAGAACAACATCAAGAAACCGGCGAACAGGAAAATGGCTCCGACCACGTTTTTCACAACGTGGCCCAATAGTCGAAGCACCGGGTGATGATTTTCCATCCAGCGACGAGGGACACGCGTGTCAAAGAAATCGGTCGGAAGCCGGACGAGGATGAACGGGATGGCAATCAACGACCCGACAAAGAAGACAACCGAGAGCACCGTCAGGGTTACGAGGGTTTCGGTCGAGACGTACTGCTGAACATACGTAAGAAGCCAATCCATCGGGCGGCATCCTAGCATGAGCTTTCGCGCCCCTCAAGGCGATGCAGGCTGAAGTCTCGTGTTTACGCCGTTGAGCCCGGTCGCTATAATCATCGGGCATGGAGTCGCGACAGGAGTCTTTACCAGCCGTCTTCCGCGGCCTTATGGCTCCTGCTCGGGATGACCTCGGTGGTCTGGTATGTTTCACTTGCGGGCGAGACAGAGCACATCACTGATGTTTGGCACGATCTTTAGTCGAGGTGACGACAAAAAATCCCGCGCACAGAAGAAGTAGGTATGTCGAGAACGCCGAAGTTTGTCATCTTTGCCCACAACGCCACGTACGATAAGCTCCACCAAGTCGCGACGCTTGGTATGACGGCCGCGGCCATGGGCAAAGACGTGATTGTCGTCTTGTTATTCTGGACGATCAAAAAAATTGCTGAAGGCAAGATCGATCAGATTGATTTTCCACCGGAATATGCCGGATCAGCCGAGGAGGTTGCCCGGTTGCTCAAAGAGAAGAAGGTCCCGAAGATCTCAGAAATGCTTCAGGACGCCAAGCATGTCGGGAAGTTTCGGCTGATCGCCTGCAGCGCCGGATTGGAATATATGGGTGTGGACGCGGCTGCGGTCGAAAAGAATGTCGATGAGGTGCTGGGCCTGCCGGCCATCCTCTCCCTGACTGCTGAGGCGGAAACGAAGCTGTTTATCTGAACACGTCGTTCGTATCACGCCGTTCGCATCTCGAATAGATGCTTTTCTCCTCCAGCTCCAACGCTTCACGAGATACCCGTCATGCTTAACGACTTTTTGTGACTCCTACGCGATCACATAGCTCGGTCAGCGTACATCGGCTACACAGTGGAGAAACCGGCAAGCAAAGATTCTGCCCATAGGGAACGAGAAGGTCGTTGTAGGTAATCCAGTATTGTTTCGGCAGCTTGCGCCTGAGGGCCTGTTCCGATTCTTCCGGCGTCTTCGTCTTGATATAGCCCCACCGGTTGCTGATGCGATGGACATGCACATCGACACAGATGCCCGGCTTCTGAAACCCGACGGTGACAACCAGATTTGCGGTCTTTCTTCCAACCCCCGGGAGGGTCATGAGCTCATCAATGGAATTCGGTACCGTTCCTCTGTACGTATCTATCAACCGGCGGCAAATCTGATGAATCGATTTGGCCTTCGTTCGGTAGAATCCGACTGGGTAAATCGCCCGTTCGATCTTGTTTAGGGGCAGTTTCAGCATCGATGCCGGGTTGCGCGCCATGGCGAACAGCCTATCACTAGCTTCCCTGGTAGTTTTGTCTTTGGTGCGAAGGCTCAGGAGACAGGAGATGAGGATCAGAAAAGTATCTCGGTCGGATTGCTTGGCGACGACTCCAAGGACCGGTTCTTGCCACCGGCCCACCTCTTGCCTGACCAGGTGGATAGCCGCATGAATTTGATCCCGGCGCATCAGGCTTGCAAGAGAGCGAGGGGGAGGATGAGACCCAGAGGGATTACGAAAACTGTACGGATATGCTTATTCAGGTCTCCGCTTGGAGAGCCACTTTTGTCGACGTCTCTGTGCTTCGCGTTGTTTGGCCTTCTTCCTGACGCTGGGCTTCTCATAAAAACGACGGCGCTTGAGCTCGCGGAACAGTCCCTCTCCCGCCAATTTCTTTTTAGCGACCTTGAGGGCTTTTTCAACGTTGTTGTTAAAAACCTTGATTTCCATTCGGTTGGCTTTCGACTTTCTCAGGCCAAGTCAGCCTGCTGCTTATGGTTTTCACGAATTCGGCGTCGGAGTCTAGCATAACCCCCTCAGTTCATCAAGATTCGCGGTGGCTTTTGCCATCCTGACTTGGAGAAAGCTCACAAGATCATGATTTATAAGTGAATTCATATTTGTATTGGCTGTGGAGAGACCGGACTGGGCGGCCGCAATGGCCATAGTGAGACCCACGGTGAGATCTGAACGGACGGCTGGCTTCACCTTCTCGCGCAACGCATGAAGATACCATCCCACTTCGCAAGCCGCCTCTGCGATTTCCAAAGGCACCTCTGTCGCACGTTGGAGCGCCATGGAAACTGCGCGAGGCCGGTCAGGTCGAGCCTTGGGGATTAGATAAGCATCGCCCAGCTTACTATAAGCGTCGCTATCTTCCTGAACGAGCCGATGGAGCTGGTGACTCAACTCGAGGAGGCGGACGGCGCTGTCCGATTGCTGGCTCAGGCGGGCGCCCATCACTCCCAATGAGGCGGCCAACGCGCCGACGAGCGCGGCTACGCTGCCGCCAGCTGGTGTTGGCTTGGCTTCCGCTACTGCGGCGAGAAAGTCCGGTAAGGTTGGTTTGATCTCGTCTTTTTTCAGCATCGTTTCCGCTATTCGTGCTTCCAGTATCTGACTGGAATCGAATCGGTCGAGCTTCAGGGAAGCGGCGGCTGCGTGGTCCAACGCCGCCTGCGGTACCAAGCCGATCAGTTCACTCCCAGCCACCTCTATGCCACGCTTTCCGGCTTCGGTCGTGACGGCCTGAAATGCGGTGAGGAGCGAAGTGACCTGATAATCGGTCACATTCATCGCAATCTGGACCATGCCGCGGCTGGCTAACTCTACGCCGATTGCCTTTAGATGCGGCAACCCTCCGCTTGAATGTCGGATGGTTCGAGCGATAGACCGGACGGTCTCAACATCCTTAGAGTAAAGGTTCACATTGTAGGCGATAAGGGGAGGGCGCGCGCCAATCGCAACCGCGCCCGCGCTCAGATGGAGTCGAGTCGGACCGAAATCCGGTGTCCAATCTGGGTTGGAAGCCATGCGGAAGGCTAAACCTTCAAGCCCTCCTCGTCTGATCGTTTCCAACGGGGCATGGTCGGCATGAGCCGCTGCACCCTCGTATAAGAAGACGGGGATCTCGAGCTCGCGTCCAACTTTTTCCCCGAGTCGCTTGGCGAGCTGGACGCAGTCCTGCATGGTTGTACCGCTGATCGGGATAAACGGCACCACGTCGGTTGCTCCTACCCGGGGATGCACGCCGACATGTTTGCGGAGATCAATGAGGTCAGTCGCGATTCGAATAGCACGAAAGGCCGCTTCGACGATTGCCTCAGGGGTGCCGCAGAACGTCAACACCGCCCGATGGTGGTCCGGGTCCATCGTGTGGTCCAACAGCGCCACACCAGCTGTTGAAGTCACGGCATCAATCAGAGCCTGAATCGTCCCTCGATCCCGACCTTCGCTGAAGTTGGGGACGCACGCGACGATTCGGTTCATGCCACCCGTACCAGTCCAAATGAAAAAGCCGGAGGACTGAGGATGGTCCTTCCGGCTTCGTGCCTTGTTCGGTTTTAAAAGTCCGACTATTTGGTCTTTTTGACGAACGCCTTGTAGATCCGGCCTGACTTCGCCTGCTCCTCTTCAAGGCCCACCATTTGATGACCTGTGGTTTCACACCAAGCAGGCATGTCTTTCTTAATGCCCTCATCATCGGAGACGATTTCCAACACTTGTCCTAAAGCGAGCTCTTTTATTTTTTTGGACGTCAGGATGATCGGCATTGGACAGAAATATCCCAAGGTATCGAGTTTGACATCAGCTTGCATCATCAACGTATCCTCGCTTCAGTTGACGGTTCAGATGAACAGGTTGACACTGCCCTGCTTAGCTTCCGCCAGATATGTCGTGACGCCGGCGAACTGATCGATCCCGTCGATCAGTGTGTCTTTGGTGATGCCCATGAGGCCCATCGTGGTGGTGCAGGCGATAAACCGCACACCGAGATCAAGGGCTGTTTGCATCAACTCAGGTACTCCCGGCATCCGATTTTGCTTCATCACCTTCTGCATCATCTTCGTGCCCAGCCCACCGAAGTGGAATCGGGACAACGGGAGGGTGTCGGCGCCGCCTTTGTTGAGCAGGCCAAACATCCGTCGAAGCCAATCTTTTGCCGAGCTTGTTGCGCCTCTCCTACGGATGGCGTTCAACCCCCAAAATGTAAAGAACACGGTTACCTGCATGCCCATGGCGGCAGCACCCGTCGCGATAATAAAAGCCGCCATCGCGCGATCGAGATCACCGCTCAGCAACACGATTGTCACTCTCTCCGGCTTGGATTCCTGTAGCTGTGCCAACGTCGTCGTTGGTTCTATTTGCGTGGCAATCATTCAGTCACCTCATACCACTCGAAAATATCGGACATCATTTCTCTGGACAGAATAGTATGCGATCCTTTGGGGTGTCAAGGAACTGGAGAACCATGTGCGCTTCGCACATTACTTGACCTATTCCTATCCCCCCGTTATAGTCCGAATTGATTGTTCCAATGCCCCTCTTTTTGCGAGTTCCCTGCCTATCAAATGATTCAATACCCATCACCGGCATCACCTGAAGTCGTCGCGTCCAGGAGTGCTCCACTCTTTGGGTTTTGGTACCCAGCCGTACCCAGCCATACCTTGCGTGCCGGGACGATGAAGGGGCTTCAGATGTTGGGGCTACCGATTGTGTTGTGCCGTGATCGAGCAGGGAATCTGGCGGCCATGCGTGACATCTGTCCGCATCGAGGTATGCCGTTGTCGTTCGGCCGATTCGACGGCGAACGAGTAGAATGTCCGTATCATGGATGGCAGTTCGATACGAAGGGGCGCTGTCAACGCATTCCCGCTCTACCAGATGAGCCCATTTTGAAGACCGACAAAATCGGTGTCGCTTCCTATCCGGCCGAAGAAACCGACGGTATGATTTGGTTATATCTCGCCGATGAACGGGGGAACATCGATCCGTTGCCACCGACTCCGCGCATGCCGCTTCCGTCTGAACCTCGACAATCGTTCCATATTTCGCTGACCTACACCTGTACGGCCGACGATGGCATCATCGGTCTGATCGACCCTGTCCATGGCCCCTATGTCCATTCCTGGTGGCGCAGCGATGCGCAAATGCACGAGAAAACGAAAATCTTTGAGCCAATCCCGAACGGTTTTCGGATGACCGCTCACCGGCCGTCGAAGAACAGCGGCCCGTTTCATTGGATGGAACGGGTGTACGGTGGACCGTTGACCACCACGATCGACTTCTTACTGCCGAATCAACGGGTGGAGCTCATGCAATGTGGAAAGGCGTGGCTTGCCAACCGATTGATGGCCACACCTGTGTCCGAGATGGAATGTCGTATCGATTTTTCCGCCTATTGGCGCGGTCTGCATTGGGTGCCGTTTGGGAATCTCATCTTCCGGTCATTAACCAAAATGTTTCTGGGTCAGGACGAACGAGCGATGAAGCACCTGGCGGTGGGGCTCCGTCACAAGCCCTCGTCGATGTTTCTCGGCGATGCCGACATGCCGGCCAAATGGTACTACAAACTCAAGGCTGCCCATCTCGAGTCGGTTCAGACAGGACGACCTTTTGAGCATCCGCTCAAAGAACGGGTGACGCTCCGGTGGCGTAGCTGAACCATACGTTCAGAAAAGCTCGGCACGGCAATCGTGCTCTAATTTTCCGGTTCATTGGCAAGGATAAACCCCATCGCTCGCTGGATCTCATCGCGCGACCCGAGCAGGACGACGATATCGCCGACAAGGAGTTTGGTTTTTTCCGATGGATTGGATTCCGTCACGCCGCCTCTGGTTAAAGCGATAATAGATGCGCCGGTACTCGGGCGCAACGCGAGTTGGAGGAGCGTCTTGCCGACGGCTGGGGAATGCTCCTCGATTCTGCAGGTCTCCACTTCGACATCAGTCAACGTGCCGCCGCGAAGGTGGTGTGCCAGTTCGGGAAGCTCGCTTCGGCGGAGGAGCGCGTACCCCTCCCGACGCACTTGCTCAGCCTTCCGCATGACGAAATCTTGCGGCATGTCGTAGGTGCGTAACACGAGCGCAAAGATCTCGATCGATGTTTCAAATTCTTCCGGCACCACATCGTCGGCTCCCAGCTGGTGCAGTTCCTCCAATTCCCGCAGGTAGCGGGTTCGCACGACGATATGGACATTGGGGTTCAGGCTTCGGGCTACCTGAACCGCCCGGCGAGCCATGAAGGGATCGGAAATGGCGACGACCAGGACCCGCGCGTCCTCGATCTTCACGTGCCTCAAGACATTCGGATTAGTTGCATCTCCATAATAGAGAGGCAGGCCGTGAGCAGCCTCTCGGCGCACGGTATCGCCATCTAGATCTAACGCAATATAGGGGACTTCCGTCTCTCCCAAAACCCGAGCCAGATTGCGTCCGTTCAACCCATACCCCACGATAATCACATGGTCTTTGATCCGGAGATGCTGCCCTTCTGTTTCCAGTACATGCGCCGTCGTTTGTCCAGGAAACCAATGGAGGAGTCGTTGCACGGCTTCGACTCGACGACCGAGATGCGGTGACAGCTGCATGAGGAACGGCGTGATGATCATCGAGCACACCGAGACGGCCAGGAAGATCTGGTAGGGCGCTCCCGACAGGAGGTTGTTATCCTGACCTACCTGAGCCAGGATAAAACTGAATTCACCCACCTGTGCCAGAGCGATGCCGGTCATGACGGCAGCGCGAGGCGGTAAGGATGCGGCCAACACAGCTATGGCTCCGGCGACGAACTTTACGAGAAGGACGAGAATCAAGAGGCCGACTACCACAATGGGGTATTCCAGCAAGATGCGCCAATCCATCAGGATGCCGATGGAGACGAAGAAGAGACTATTGAAACTATCTCGAAAGGGCAGCACTTCGGCGATTGCTTGATGGCTGTACTCGGACTCGGAAATCACGAGCCCGGCGATGAAGGCGCCTAGGGCCAGAGAAAGCCCTCCAAGTGATGTGAGCCAGGCAATGCCGAGGCACAAGACGATGACCGTCAAGAGGAAGAGCTCGCGACTTCTGCTGCGAACGATATGCTCTAGGAGCTTCGGAACAGCGAACCATGCGCCAGCGACGATGCAACCGACGACCAGGATAGACTTGCCCAATGTGAACAACACAGAGCCCAGGGCGTCCTCGCTGGGGCTGGCTAGAATAGGCGTGAGCAAGATCATGGGCACTACGGCCAAATCTTGAAACACGAGAATGCCGATTGTGGCGCGTCCGTGAGGCGAATCGTTATCACCGCTGGCCGCCAACGCTTTCAACACAATGGCGGTGCTGCTGAGTGAGAGGAGAAACCCCCAGAAGATCGCTTGTGGCACCGGCAAACCAGCCAACAACCCGCCCACTAAAGCAATGGCGACGACGCCGCCAACTTGGATGGGAGCGGCGATGAGGAGTAGCCGGCGAAGCGAAGCCAGGTGTTTCAGCGAGAATTCGATGCCGATCGTGAAGAGCAGCAAGACGATCCCGATTTCCGCCAAGACCTGCACGGTCTCTATATCGGAAATAAGGTTCAGTCCATGTGGACCGATCAATGCTCCGGCAACAAGAAATCCAGCGATCGAAGGCAGGCGAAATTGGTGAAATACAAACACGACGGCGATAGACACCGTGTAAATAAAGAGTAAATTCCCCAGGACGCCATAGTCGGTCATGTTGTTTGTCTATCCCACCCCTGATATATGAACAATCCTGATATATGAACAATCCTGTATATGAACAATCCTGCCATTGGTTGCTCTGCGGAATTGTGCTCAACCCAAAGTATTTTCACGATCGACCGGCTTTCACGGAAATGATCCGCAGGATACCTGAGCTCTTCATGCGGGACAAGGCAAAGCTCTATATTGAGGCGAAATGTGCGTGAAGGAAGCGATCTCCTCGTACCGCAACTCTGCGTGTTTGACGAGGAAAGTAGGGCCTGTGATGCGAAAACGCAACAAACAACGCAGATCGTATCTTTGTGGGAGCGGTTCGCTTGAAGCCGCTCCAGCTCAGGTTTCCCCCTCCAAAGAGGCATAGACGAAAAAAGAGGGTATTGCGTAGGGTGTGGGCACCACGGGCTGGGCCATCACGGTTTTTTGCTCCGTGATCTGGAGGTGCACATGCGATTGATCCAAACTTTTTATCTTTCCGCAGCGATCCTCGCGGTTGCCTCCGCAGCCTCAGCCTTCGATGACTCGTCATCCGCAAACGCGACGACCTGGGAATGTGACCAAACAGACGGTACCCACCTGTATACAAACAAAGAGAAAGACGGTTGTTCTGTCCTGGCGCTCAAGCCGATTTCGGTTGTGCCCGATTTGGAGCATATGCCGACGGCTCCTCGAACCCTGACCGCCAGCGCACCTCACTATGAGATACCTCCCTACCAGGACAACTCATCTGGGATGGGAGGGCGTACTGTGCAGGATTGGGCGCGCGACTGGCATGCCGGCATTGCACCATCCGGCTCTGTTCAGCAGGAAGCTTGTTCACTCTACTCAGAATGGATGCATCTTGTGCAGAAGACCCGCGGAGGCTTTTACTTTGGGTCTGATCCGTCTTATGGGGGAGACATTACCGGGCGTAACCAACGCGGGCCAAGCTACTCATTTTACGATAACGCTCGCTACATCGCTCTGTCGAGGCTTTTCGGCACGGGGTTTGTGCCGGTAGGGTGTTTCTAACGAGACCTAGCCCAAAACCCTCATGTTCATATTCTATAGAACTCGCGATACCACTTCACAAAGCGAGGAATGCCTACTTCAATTGGTGTGGTCGGCTTAAACCCCACATCATTGGTGAGATCCTCGATGTCTGCGTAGGTGGCTGGAACGTCGCCTGGTTGCATCGGCATCAGCTTCTTCTCCGCTTTCTTCCCTAGTGCGTCCTCCAGGACTTCGATGAAGCGTAGCAGTTCAACTGGCTGGTGGTTGCCGATATTATAGATTCTTGCCGGAGCTGAGCTGGTTCCCGGATCTGGTTTCTCCCCTGACCACGATGGATTAGCCGTCGCTGGATGATCAAGTGTCCGAATAATGCCATCGACGATGTCGTCCACATACGTGAAATCGCGTTTCATCTTCCCTTGATTGAAGACTTCGATGGGTTTGCCTTCTAGGATGGCCTTCGTAAAGATGAAGAGAGCCATATCGGGCCGGCCCCAGGGCCCATAGACGGTAAAAAACCGAAGGCCTGTGCAGGGCAGTCGATACAAATGCGCATAGCAGTGAGCCATCAATTCATTGGCTTTCTTGCTGGCGGCATAGAGTGAGACCGGATGATCGACATTATCGTGAATAGAAAACGGCATCTGGGTATTACCACCATAAACGGAGCTGGAGGACGCGTAGACGAGATGCTCGACGTCACCATGCCGACAGCCTTCCAGAATGTTCATGAATCCTTCGATGTTACTTTCGGTATAGGCATGAGGGTTCACGAGGGAATAGCGGACGCCGGCTTGAGCTGCGAGATGAACGACGCGCCGTATCGATTTGTCGGCGAAGAGGTCACGTATGCCTTGTCGGTTGGCCAGATCGAGCTTGACGAAGCTGAATCCCTGACGCGGTTTCAGTTGTGCGAGGCGCGTGTCTTTTAATCGGACGTCGTAGTAATCGTTGATGTTATCGAGGCCGACCACGGAGTCCCCTCTGTCCAGCAGACGATTGGCCACGTGAAATCCGATAAATCCGGCGGCGCCCGTGACAAGAGTGGTTGACGGTTGCTTGCTCATGCCTGGTTCTTCCACGAAAGGGAACTCCTATCCTTGTTTTTCCGACTTCATGAATGGTGGGTTGCCGTGATCGAGGCCATATAAATTTAGCGGGGCGAGAGCATCTGCAGCCGATATGACTTGGATCTCGCCTCGGTCCGTTGCTCGATAGAGATCGAGAGCATGGGCACGATGATAGCGACATTCCTGTGAAATAAGAAGGGCTTTCAATTTCTCTGGAGATTCCCAGTGAGCCGTCAAGAAGGCTGTCCTAGCTGGATTGCGACGACTAAACATAAAGGACAGGTGGTCCGGATACCAATCAGCCCCTCCGGTTGCATAGGAAACAAACAATCGTGCATGGGCGGCGGCGCAGACGTCGGCGAGATACGCGTTTGTGAGATACCCGTTCTCGCCGATATCCAACCATTTCCCGGGGTGAGATAGTGCAGCGTGGGCGGCATGACTCCGAATTTCAAGCAGCTGTTGTTGCGAAGCCAGCACCAGGGGAATCGATCCGTACTTTCCGACGAGTTGTTGAATGAGATCACCCTTAAGCGCCGACCGTCCATCGTTGGTCGGACCGCTGTCTGCATGAATCAGGATATTGTACCCACGGTCGGAGATCAGATAGCAATTCCTCGGCATGCCTAGGTCGCAGGGATCTTCCCCGTAGAAGGGGACAGAGATGACCGCCCCACCTTCAAACGCCCAACTTTCACCATGAGCCAGCTCAACGATTTGATCAAATCCCAACTCTGTGAGCAGCGCGTGATAATTGAAGAACAGCTGCTTTCGGTTCCGGCGACTGGGGACGATGATCGGTATATCTTTAGGCACATGGAGCAAGGTACGGGGGTCGACATGATCATCGTGATCATGAGTCAAAAACACCGCAGCAGGCTTAGGTAAAAGTCCACCCCAGAGCGATGGCAATGGCGATTCGGCAAACCAAGGGAGCAGCCATGGGTCGAACAAGAACACGGTCTCACGTTGCCGATAGAGCAAGGCTGCATGTCCCAGATGGACCGTGTCCTGATCACGGACGATATCGAACCAATGCCGACGGATCGAATCAGTGGGCGAAGCGGCCACGCATCCATGCAGTTGCAGCGACTCGAGCAATTTCACGAGCAGACCTTGTGCATCGCGAGGCATGGCGGTGACGGCGGATCGCAGCTCATCAGCCGTATGTGTTCCATCGAGTAGGCCGAGTAATTTCCCCACGGAGGGGCCGAGCGGGCGGTCATTGAATCCCATTGGGAGCGTTTGACGGTTGACTGCATGAAAAATGCGCAAACCACCATTCGCCGATGTTGGGGACTTGATCGGATCGATCGGGAAATCCCAATAGAATATCCCATCCGGGCCACGACCGCAGCGAATATGTTGCTGAAGGTATGGTCGCGCGTTGACCAGTTCGGCATAGGCATCTTCCAGTCGATGTTGCCGATCGGCGTCGTCGAGCGGCGCCCGTTTGGAAAAGACGTCGCTGATCGCCGTGTCGATTGCGCTGGACATGAGGCTATAGGCTTCCTGGAGGCTGGCGATGACTTCAGGGGCCACACCACTCACGAACGGGAATGGCCCTGGCGGTTCCGCACTTTCCAGTTGCACCCAGCACCAGGGGACCAGGCTCACATAGTGGTTGTTAGGAATGCCGGTCCACATGGGGTTTAGGGGTTGGTACTGAACCGCAGTTTACTGATCGTCGGTTCATAGAGCGCTTGGATCGCGTTACCATCAGGATCTGAGAAATAAAATGAGTAGCTGTCATCACGGTGTTGCTTCGGCTCTTTGACAATGCGTCCGCCCATCGATTCGATTTTAGGCGCGATGGCTTGGTACAGCTGATCGACAGCCTGTGGGCTGTCGAGAATCACCCCCATGTGATCGAGGAGTTGGGTGTTCGAAGAGTCGTAGGAGGCTAATTCTGTCTTCGAGATCTGGTGGAGGGCTAGGTTGTCGATTCCGGAGCTGAAGTAGATGTTCTGTGGGTCGGGCTCCCAGATGGCCTGGAAGCCAAGAAGTTGTTCGTAGAATCGACGCGATCGTGGAAGATCCGTCACACGCAGCGCCAAATGCCGAAGACCTCTATGAAGTGGAGCCGTCATATGGGCGTGACTCGGTCGTCGATCAAGTTAAAAGTTGTATAGTAGGGAGACTGATGGCAGGGCGTCAATGGCAAAACCCATACTGCCCGAGGGGCAGATGGTTCTGATACCCTCACGGGTGATGGGGTCGATTTAATCACGACGATGTCGCTGAATGGTTTAACAGTCGCTGCCTTTGAAAGCCGGATGGCCACGGAGATCACCCGTCTGATTGAGCGTTACGGGGGGCGACCGCTTGTCACCCCTGCTTTGCGCGAAGTTCCACTGGAGGATAATCCGGCGGCGCAGGAGTTTGGGGTTCGGCTCATGGCTGGTCACGTCGACCTGCTTGTGCTCCTCACCGGTGTCGGTACCACTGCGCTGTTCGATGCGCTCAAGTCGCGATATCCCTGGTCATCAATTGTAACGGCCCTCCAGCGCATGGCAGTGATTGCGAGAGGACCAAAGCCGCTTGCAGCCCTCAAGGCTACTGGTCTGAACGCGACGCTGACCGTACCGGAGCCCAATACCTGGGCTGATCTAATTTCGGTCCTGGATCAGCATCGGCCTGTGAGAGGCCTGCGGGTTGCCGTGCAGGAGTATGGAGTCTCCAACCCTGATTTGCTCAATGCATTGGAGCAGCGAGGGGCAGCAGTGTTCCCGGTTCCAATCTATAAATGGGCTCTGCCGGAAGATCGTAGTCCTATTCGCCATGCGCTCGATGAAGTCATGGCCGGGCGTGTGCATGTGGTACTGATCACCAACGCTATTCAAGTCGATCATGTCATGCGGGTGTTGGAGCAGGAGGGCAAAGTGGAGGCGCTGTGCGCGGCATTGAAGAAGATGGTCGTGGCTTCGATCGGTCCCACCACAAGTGAACGGTTGCGCCACCATAACTGGCCGGTCGATTTCGAGCCATCACATCCGAAGATGGGAGTCTTGGTGAAAGAAGTGTCTGCGCAAGCTTCGAGCATGCTCGACCAAAAGAGATAGAGGCCGTTGGCTGTTTCAGCAAGATGCCGCGAGACATTCCAAAGCCTGGCTGAGAATGGTTGGAGTGTCCCACGAGCGGGTATTTCGAACGTGTTGGATGCCTAGAACCTGATTATGCAATGACCGTCCGGTCGTTGCCCATCGCTCAGGGTCAGCCACCCGATCCACGATCCTTTTAGCTCAAGAGCTGAGGACTCACACGGAAGGCGAGACAGCGCTCCCGGCCTGTCAATAATACCGTAAGTCGTCATACACCCTGTCCATAAATTATTTGACGATCGACAATCCAACGATTGAAAATGTGGAATCCCACCGCTCTGTAGACGGAGACATCTGTGATGTTCTTGGAAGAGCCATGGCTGTTTCATTGGTGACGCGTTCACTGCAATGCCATAATGCGGCAAGCACCGGAAGGTTGTGCGCTTTCATGCAACGATGAACATCCTGTCTCTCTTTGCCATCATCTTTGTGCTGAATAGCCTGCCTGCATTCGCGCCACCGACATGGATCGTGTTGTCTGCGATTGGACTATCCAGACCGGATGCGAATCCCTGGCTGACCGCGTTCGTGGCTGCATTAGCAGCCACCGCCGGGAGACTTGTGCTCGCGAAGTTGGCGTTTATCATTGTCAGGCAACACTGGTTGAGCGCGCGCACCAAAGAGAACATTGATCTTGTGAAAGACCGTCTGGGAACACAACGCGCGATGACTTTTGGGGCCTTCCTCGCCTACACCTGCAGCCCCTTGCCATCGAACTCGCTGTTTATCGCCTATGGGCTCACGTCTTTGCCACTGGCACCGGTGGCTGCTGCATCATTCATAGGCCGGTTTCTGACTTATAGTTTTTGGGTAATCATGGCCATGGAGGTTGCGCATCAGGTCGTTCTCGATGATGGATCGGTCTTTGCCTATCTCGGGGCATATTTTGTCTTGACGCAAGCTTTCCTGCTTGCGTTGGTCGTTGTTTTCGCGAAACTGGACTGGAGGGCGTGGTTTGCCACCAAGACACTCAAACTCATGAACCAAACGGGAAACTCTCATCCAAAATGACTCAGCATCAGCGCGCAGTCGACCTTAGCCTTTCCTCACGAATGACCTGAGTGCTTTCTTGGACGCCTCCGGCCATCCGGCGGCGTCATTCGGCTCCCTGCAATCACCCGTTGGTCATTGCAGATTCACATTTACATTGTTAGGACTGCCGCTCCTTGAAAGCTTCCGGCCTTCAACTCTTGCAGGGCGCGATTTGCCTGTTCAAGCGGAAAACGGACTGTGTGTGGCTTGATGGGAATGGCTGCTGCTTCACGCAAGAGATCGATGCCGTCCTGTCTGGTGTTGGCTGTGACGCTACGGATGACTCGCTCTCCGAAGACGTCACGATCGTAGTCCAGTGAGGGAATCGGTGACATGTGGATGCCAGCCAAAGCTAACGTGCCGCCTCGGTCAAGCGCTCTCAAGGCCGGGGGGACGAGATCTCCAGCTGGGGCAAAGATGATCGACCCATGTAGTTTATCGGGTGGCGTGTCCGTCGCCCCACCCACCCAGACCGCTCCCAATTGTTTGGCCAATTCCTGGTGCTCCCGTTTGAGCGAACTGACATAGACCTGGCAACCCCAATGGCGTGCAATCTGGATGGCGATGTGGGCTGATGCCCCAAAGCCATAGAGTCCGAGGCGCTGACCTCGTTTGATCCCACTGAGCCGTAGGGCTCGATAGCCGATAATTCCGGCGCAGAGCAAGGGTGCGGCTTCATCATCCGAAAAGATCGGTGGGATGGGATAGGCAAATCGTGCAGGGACGACCGCGTACTCGGCATACCCGCCGTTGGCCTGATAGCCGGTGAATGTTGCCTGTAAGCAGAGATTCTCACGCCCGCTTGTGCAAAACTCGCATCGTCCACATGTGTCTTGCAGCCAGGCAATCCCCACGCGGTCCCCTTCCTTGACTTCTGAGACATCGGCGCCGATTTGCGCCACTGTGCCGACAGCTTGATGGCCTGGGATCAACGGCAATGTCGGGTTGGGCAGTTCACCCTCCACCACATGGAGATCTGTGCGGCAGACACCGCAGACGCGGATTTTGACAAGGACCTGACCAGACTGCGGAGTAGGGGTAGGCTGATCTCGAAGCTGTAAGGGATGGCCGGAGACATCGCCGATATAGTCGAGCACCATCGCCTTCATCAGTCATCGCCTCATGTGACGGGCGTGTCCCTCGTGGCGCCGCCAAGTGGAGCTATGAGGGGTTTCTGGCCTTGATACACTCGATGTCCAAGTGGATCTGTACCTCATCTCCCACGACAAGCCCACCGCTATCGAGGACTTTGTTCCAAACCATGCCGAAGTCCTTGCGATTCAGTTTGCCATCGGCACTGAATCCGGCTCTGGTGTTGCCCCAAGGATCCTGGGTGACCCCGTTGAACGTTCCATGGAGCGAGACCTCTTTGGTCACGCCATGCAAGGTGAGGTTCCCAACAAACGTGTAGGTCTCTCCCGCTTTTTGCGAGGATTTCATCTTGTACGTGATCGTTGGAAACTGTTTGACGTCCAAGAAATCGGGATTACGGAGATGTGCGTCGCGCTTTTCGTGGTTGGTGTTGATCGCTTCGGCATTGATCGTGGCCTCAATCGTCTTCAAGATTTTCGCGTCCGCGTCCATCTCGATAAATCCGCGGTACTCCGTGAATCGCCCCGACGTTTTCGACACCACCATGTGCGCGACGCGAAACTCAATCGCTGAGTGATCCGGATCGATGTCCCAACGAGCGGTTTCCGCTTCGGCGCTGATGGGGAAGAGTGTGAAGAGGCTCACCATCACCAAGCCTAACGTCCAGCTCGATCTGAGTTGCGTACTTGTGCGATGTGATTCTTTCATGAACTCCTCCATGAGCGGCCAGCTCATTGCTTCGGCGCGCTGATTGTTCGTCCAGGCTCCTGGGCGGTGCCGGTTCGGAAGTTCCGTACTCCGGATTGTGAGCCCGTCTGTAAGCGCACGTGGATCTCGATCGGCTTGCTTCCGACGCCCAGAGGGAACGGTGGGAATGGTTGCGCATCGGCGATCGCCTGGATGCCGGCTTGGTCGATCTCAGAGGCGCCGGATCCCTCTGCAATCTGCATCATCTGGGCTCGTCCACCGGGATAGAGCCGAAATTGCACGTGCACGGCTTGGTGGGGTGAGGAGTGTGGCATGCTCAGGGTGGTGCGGTTCCAGCTCCGGTTCAAGAGGTCACGGACCTGGTGCCAATAGGCTGGTGTCGGTTGGGGGGAACGAGGAGGCAGGAGGTCTTCCTCCACCAGCTGATCGTTGCCCAGGGGGATGGCATCAAGCACAGGCTCGGCTTGGTCAGTGGCTAGATCCCTCTCGCTCGGTTGGTCTTGATTGGCTGTGGAGGATGCATGGGCACCGCCAACAGGCTCGGGGTGGTCTACCGTGAGATACACAATCCGAGTCATCAGGCGTTCGAATTTCGTTTCGGTTGACCTGGCGAACGTCACGTGGAGTCGAAAAACTCTTCGGCCAGGAGAGAGCTGAGCTTGCGCGACGGGCGCAAGGGTGGTGGTCGCCTTCATTACCGGTGACGCCGGATCGGGTTTCAAGGTCACGATCTGTGATTCAAAGTTGGCCGACTCACAAATGGCCACAAACGGCATGGGGTCCGGGGAAATTCCACCGAGGGTCATCGTCAACTCAAGTGGTTGACCGAGTTGGAGATTTCCCGAGCCATTCGAACCCGCAAAATCAAACGTCACCCATTGGTGCTCAGAAGACAAGGTTTGAGACGGTACAGGGTGAGCCTCTGCTTGCCCGTTTGCGTGAGCAGGGGCTTGATACGGCGCCACACTCAGCAACCCGGCAACGACAATCAGACGTGTCACAGCTGGATGGAACATGATTCGGGCATCCTACCCATCGCTAAGACCACGGCGCAACTCGTTTCTTTCACTGAAACAGTAGGGGCAAACTGTGGAACTTGGTATACAATGTATGCATGCAAGCCCTCGTCAAAAGCACCGCTGGGCCAGGTTTAACCCTCACCACGTGGGCCGACCCCACGCCGGG
>JAOUMR010000199.1 GCA_029881435.1 Nitrospira sp. | reverse complement strand
CCGGTGGACGGTTTCAGTCATGTGGCGTTGGCGGTCGCTCATGTGCGTGCTCAGCAAGAGTTCGGTCATGCCGAGGACGCCGTTCATCGGGGTACGAATTTCGTGGCTCATGTTGGCCAGGAATTGAGACTTTGCCGTGTTGGCTGCTTCGGCGGCGTTCTTAGCGGCGGTGAGTTCTTGAACGGTCGTGGATAGTTCAGCCGTGCGGCTTGCCACCATCTGTTCAAGTGATGCGGTAAAGGATTGAATCGACTGTGCCTGAACCGTGACGAGTTGGGTTGTGCGGTTGACAAGTGCGACCATGTGCTCGAGCTCCCCGCCGACGTCGGATGTGGACAGAGAAGCGGATTGTTTCAAAGGGGTGGAGCTTTCTGCTGGCAATGGACCGGTCTGGCTCAGCGTGTTCAATGTCATCTGAAGTTGCTCGGCTGTGTGCCGGAACAGTATGGCGATTTTACGAGTGCTGAGCTGGGCGATGAGAACTCCAGTCCCGATCAGAAACATCGTCAGGAGGATTGATTCACGCACCCCGCGGGCGACCTCCTTGTTCAAGCTGGCGAGGGAGAACTCCATCCGTACCCAGGCGGCAATCTCCGCCTGGTCACGCAATGGTTCGATTGCGATGAGCAAGGGGATGTCATTCGCTGCTTTGTCATGAGCGATGACTTCGGCGCGGTCGATCTGAGCCTGATCCAGATGAGACTCATGCAATGTTCGACCGATACGTGTTGAGTCGGTCGAGGCGATGACCATGAGATCGGGGTCGAGGATATCGACGGAAAGAATATCTGGGTCATCGCGATAACTGCCGAGGGCTTCTTGGATTCGATAGAGATTATCAATGACGGCTGCGGATCCGATGATTGTAAACGTGCGGCTGATGGCAAGTGCGCGAGCATGCGTCGAGCGTTCGAGAGCATGCCGCATCTCTATGAGTCTCATTCCTGCTGTCACTACCATGATGGTTCCAAGGAGGAGTGAGAGCACCACCGTTACCCGAAAGCGGAGATTGTGCTTCCATGCTAGTCGGATTCGCGAATAAAGTGCCTTTGGGAACGGCTGGTCGTGTGTCATGATTCCGTGGTCAACGGGACATGCCATGAGGGAATGGCCCTGTCCATTCCTAGATCGTGATGCCGTGCATGCAATGGCAGAACTATAGCCATGGACATTCGCAATGATGAGTATCGGAACTGCTAGGCGTCCTTGCGGCAGACCGTCTCGCTAGAGGTATCGGTCCGGACGGTCAACAACTTAACGTAGGACTGGTGCAAAACACGCATCAAGTTTGTGCGGTAAGCAAGTGTTCTCGTTTGACGTGGGCGCCTTGTCTGGGTGTCCATCAGGTTGCCGCACCCTTTCCGCAATTATTAAACAGCTACTCGCTCCTACCGATACTTCTCCAGGGTGTCCTGCTTCCATGCCCATCGTTTCTGCCTGAACCCCGTTGGGCGTCTGTTTGTGGATATTTCTTGTCAATTGAAGATCATTTGTTATCGTCGAGCAGGCAGAAAGAGGAACGTTTCATTCAGCGGAGTAGTTGACCATGTTGAATCGCCTCTCCACGGCCTTGGTGGCAAGCGCAATTCTCATCATCACGATTCTATCGAGCTTCATCTTCCCGGATCCTGCGCAGGCCATTCCGGCCTTTGCCAGGAAGTACAATGTCAATTGTACAACCTGCCACACGGCTCCGCCGATTTTGAACCAGTTCGGACGGCGATTTCTCGAAAACGGCTACCAACTGCCTGGCACGCAAGACGGCGGCATCATTGGCAAGAAAAAGTTGGGCGATCTTTCGTTGGATGACGTGACAAATTATCTCGCGCTGCGCTTGGTGGGCAATGCGGTGCAGAATTGGAGTGTGAAGAAACAAAACGCTGCTGAAGGTATCGAGAACAAGACGGAATTCACATTTCCCGACAATTTCGTGCTATTCGCCGGTGGTACCGTCACTAAGAATGTTGGCTTCATGGTCGAACTGGGACACGATGTTGCCGAAGGGGGCACCGCAGTCGAGCGAGGTTTTGTCACGTTTAACAACATCGGGGCGTACAATTTGGCCCACCTTCGGGTGGGGAAGTACGACCCAAGCACTTACTCTTCTTATGCCACCGTGCGCCAGCAGCTAGGAGATGTCGGCGAAAGCTTTGCGGGAGGTTGCGTCGCGTTTGCACCCTGCGCCTTAACGCGCGCCGGTCTTGCACCAAGTGCCTTCGCGACCAAGTTCTACGGGTTGTATGATCGATCGGGCAATGTGCTGTCTCCATTCGCCGCATCACTCTACAATTCCGGCGCGGAGGTCGGCATCGATATCCATGGACGTCCATTCGGGGATTGGTTCCTCTATCAAGTAGGTATTTTGAACGGCGCGAATGAAGGATTCGGCGATTCAAATAAGGGAAAAGATATCTACGGGATGGTGCGCTTCGATTACGCCAGATCACAGAACTTCTCCGCCAATATCTCCGGATTCATCTACCATGGCAATAGCAATGCGAAGGTCCAAACACAGGAAGATGTGAACTGGCATCGGTGGGGCTTGTCGGCTCGCGCGACGTATAAGATGGTTGATGTGTATGCTGCCTATGCCGTCGATAAGATCAATAAAACCCCGGCTGCGTTGTCGGGCTTACTCGACTCCACGGCCACCGGTCTGACGATCGGTGCCGACGCCTATGTGACGGACCGGACGTTGCTCTCGGTGCGCTACGACAACCTGGACGCCGGCGGCATGTTGGACC
>JAOUMR010000198.1 GCA_029881435.1 Nitrospira sp. | reverse complement strand
GCTCGTCTGCGGGATGACGGCACCATCGAGGTCGACGAACAGATGATGGCCGGCCACCCGGGCCTGTTTGCCGGCGGCGACATGGTGCCCGGTGAGCAGTCCGTCAGTATGGCGACCGGTCATGGGAAACAGGCCGCCCGCCATATCGACGCTTATCTACGCGGGACACAGTACATGAAAGCTCAGCCCCATCCGCTTGCGACGTTCGATCGGCTAAATACCTGGTACTACACCGACGCCGAACAGTCGAAACAACCGGGGCTGGCCCTTGCAAGGCGGCGCGCGAGCTTCGATGAAATGGTCGGAGGGTTGGATGCCGACACCGCCCTGCTGGAGGCGCGTCGTTGCCTGTCCTGCGGCAACTGCTTTGAATGTGACAACTGCTACGCCGTCTGCCCGGACAATGCCGTGATCAAGCTGGGGACAGGTAATCGGTTCGCGATCAACTATGACTACTGCAAGGGCTGCGGCCTCTGCGCGGAGGAATGTCCCTGTGGAGCGATCGACATGGTCAAGGAAGTGAAGTAGTCGCGGGGATTTAGAGGTGTGGCTTGATCAGATTGAGCAGGCCCACCACAGAAGACATAGAGGAGATGGGATCTATGAGCACAAGAAAAGGCAAACGCTACACGACGTCCTACAAGGAAAAGCAGCATCCCAAGCAGGATCCCTATGCGATGCTCAAAGCGCCGAAAGGGCCGGTCATCTGCCGGAAATGTCTGGCGATTTATGCAGACAAGCGGTGGCACTTCGACAGCGGTGAAGCTCGCAAACTGGCGGCTTCCCCTCGCACGCAGAAGCTCGTCTGTCCCGCCTGTCAGAAAACCCGGGACGACTATCCCGAAGGGATCGTGACCTTAAAGTGGTCGCATCTGCCTGACTATGAGAAGGAGATCAGGGGATTGATCGCCAATGTGGAAACGCGCGCCGTGGCGGTCAATCCGCTCGATCGAGTGATGAAGATTGTCAAGCGCAAGAAAGAGTTGGAAGTGCAGACGACCAATGATCGGTTGGCTCAGCGTCTCGGACGTGCGCTGGTGCGATCGTACAAAGGGACGGCCGCCTACAAGTGGGCCCATCGCGACATGATGGTTCGGGTGACGTGGGAGGGGCCGGAGGCGAAAGCAAAACCAAAGGCGGCTCGTCGCAAGGGGTAGTGACCGAGGGTATCGGCCTGATCCGAGGGCGCAGGACTATGAAACTCGACGTCAAGGCTTGTGCGCTGGCGTGCGGATTGATCTGGGGACTCGGACTGTTCGTGCTCACCTGGTGGATTATCGCGTTTGACGGTCCGACAGGTGAACCGACATTCATCGGGCGTGTGTATCGCGGATATTCCATCACTCCGATAGGGAGTGTGATCGGCATGGTCTGGGGGTTTTTCGATGGCTTAATCGGAGGGGCGATCTTCGCGTGGCTCTACAACCTATTGGCGAAAGACGGGAAACAATAATCGGTTGTCGCGCCGCGATACAGGCGACACTCACTGCGTCGAGAAGACCTCACCGTCCAAGACACACCGGAGGGGAGCCTATGAGCAATGAGGAAAAAGTAAAGAAGCTGGTGGAGTGGATCGATCCGGAGGAACGGGTGACAGTGCATTTCTTCATCTGGTCATCGGGTCGAAACGGGGCTTCTGAGGAGATTTCAACGATCGAATTCTCTTGGCGCTTGAACGACACCTTCATGCGACCGAAAGTCAGCTTGAAACAGGAGGTTAGAGATGAATGTCCCCAATTGACTTGAGCGCTTTGCTTGTCGGCCCTGTGCCTGACTGTCGGGTGCAGCCCCGTGCCGCGCAAATATCTGCGCGAGGCAGTCCCGAATCTCACGTATTCGACGCTGGCTGCCACGCCGCAGTTCTATCAAGATCGATTGGTCGTATTAGGGGACGTCATTGTGAAGGAGGAACTGCGGGATGGGGACCTTTGGTTGCACGTGAAGAATCGTCCGCTCAATAAGGAGTACCGTCCTGAGCTTCCGTCCAGCCCGCACGATCCCGAAGCCGGGTGGTATTGGATCGTTGTTGGGAAATCTCAGATCTTTCCCAGTTCGTATCATCATTGGGCCGACATGACGGTCGTCGGCCGTGTCACCGGCCTCCGCCGAACAGGTCGTCCTCGCTGGCGCATTGCGTCGCGCGCGGACAACAACGACACCATTGACCCGGCCGTGCTGGGCGGCGTGAAAAACAAAGAGACGTTACAGGGGTATCAGGTCGTTCATTTCCAGCCATTCGATCCGGTGCATAAACGCACCGAGGCCACCATCAAGGGCAAGGACGGAAAAGAGTTCAAAGTGACGAAGGGCGCAGGTAATTGTGGTGTTGTCAGCCAATGTTGGCCAGGTGAAACCCGCCGTCGAGCAGGCCGTCAACGAATTCGCGGCGCGCGGCTTTCGTTCGTTGGGCGTGGTGCGGGCCGATGGAGATGGGCCATGGCCGTTTCATCGTGGATGTCCTGCAAAAGCGTGGTCACATCATTGGGATGATCGGCAACGGCGTGAACGATGCCCCCACCCTGGCGCAGGCTGATGTGGGCATCGCCATTGGAGCCGGTTCTTTGGAGCCGGTTCTGGTGTAGCGGTGGAAACCGCCGACGTGATCCTGGTGCGGAGCAATCCGCTGGATGTCGTAGCCATCGTGCAGCTATCGCGTGCCACGTATCGGAAGACGATTCAGAACCTCCTCTGGACCACGGGCTACAACGTCGTCGCCATTCCACTGGCGGCCGGAGCGCTCTCTGCGTGCTGCTCACTCCTG
>JAOUMR010000021.1 GCA_029881435.1 Nitrospira sp. | reverse complement strand
ATACCGCCACGCATCAGCAGCGGTTCAACGAGTTGCTGGCGCAAGGACTGCGAATGACATGGATCAATGTCTCCGGTGACCCAAGCGATGCTTGCTACGCGGCTGTGTGGGTGGCAAGTGACGGTCGACGCACAAGGTCCCCACACGTTGGCCGCGGAACTGGACGCTGCCATGGCCGACACGATGCGCCGCTTCGGGGTGCGGTCTGCGGCACTGGCCATTGCCAGAGGCGGCGTGGTGCTGGTGTCCCGCGGGTACACCTGGGCGGAACCTTGGTTCCCGGTGACGCAACCCACGGCTTTGTTTCGACAGGCCAGCGTGTCCAAACTGTTTACCTCAGCGGCAGCCCAAGCGCTGCATGACGATAATGTTATGGGCTTGGATACACCGATGTTCGGCTTCCTCGGCGTCAGTACTCCCCTGCCCAGTGACGTCTCGGTGGATTCACGGGTCGCACGGATCACGTTGCGCCACGCTACGACCCGTACAACAGGGATGCACCGCGATCTCTTTGGTCGTCGCCCTGATGGAACCGACAGGGATGCGACCATGCGCGACGTTGCCCTAGTCGCGGGCCGCCTCGGTCCGCCCACGCCAGACGACGTCGTTCGGTATGCCTACGGTATGCCTTTGGTAATCGATCCCGGCAGCATGATTGGTGATGGGTATTCCAACGTTGCGTTCTTCGTGCTCGGCGCCGTCATCGAACGAACTGTGGGACAACCGATCGACGCATACATCCGACAGCGGCTGCTCGCTCCATTCGGCGTCAGCGACCTCGTCGTCGCTCGGACGGCCGTCGGACAGCGTTTCCCCGGTGAAGCTCCTGGATACGACAGCTCCAATGCAGGTCCCTCGATGCTCGACACCTCCGGTGTGTGGGCGCCCGGTGCATATGGCGGTTCGTTCGCGCTTGAAGTCGCGCCCGCAGCGGGTGGCTTTGCGACCTCAGTGACCACGGTGGCGCGCTTCATCGGCTCCCATGCCGTTTGGGACCTCGGCCCGCGTCCTATTGCCACTGCCATTCGCTACGGCGATTTCATCGACACTTTTCCCCAACCGCTCATGCCACATGACAATATCGCACACGGTAATACGATGGCCTGCGATACGGGGTTTTCCCCCGGCAATATCAGGCCTCGTTTCAATGTGCTGATCTAATGTTTTCGTGGTCATAAAGGACCCCTTACTTGCACTAACGACAGCTTCTAATGTAGCAGAGTTGTTTCTGATACACGAGAACCACTGGCGAAGGGTCAAATGGATCAGAAGGGAGTCTTGGTGGTTAGATGCTTGGAGCACGCAGTGAACGGATTCTGTAATCTTGGAGCGTGTCAGCACTCGGACATGCAAAGCGGCGTTCCAAGTGTCGATCGCTTTGAAAGAAATTGAGACCATTCTTTTGCAGCCAGCACGGCTTTGTAAGAACTCTTTCAATGTGGGCCGCATAAGTTGGTCTCTCAGCGAACACCGAGGGCGAGCAAGACGGAGGCTACGCAGTAAGCGGAGATTGACAGGGGAAGGCGGATCGGGTAAAATTAAACTAGTCTAAACTAGTCTATGAGAGGAGGAAGGATGGAGACGATCGGGGCATTTGAAGCCAAAACCCACCTGTCGGCGCTACTGGACCGGGTCAGCAAAGGCGAGACCATCACCATTACCAAGCATGGTGTCCCGGCCGCGATGCTGGTGCCTGTCGGGCGGGAGGCACAGCGACTGAGCCATCAGGAGATTGTGGAAGGGATGCATGAGCTGCGGGGGCGGGTCAAAGCGGATTCCATGACCGTGCGGGAGATGATTGAGGAAGGCAGGCGGTTTTGAAAGGCATTGTGGTCGATGCATCGGTCGCGCTAGCCTGGTGCTTTCCCGACGAGCACAGCGAGTATGCGGACGATGTGCTGGATGCACTGGAAGGGCAGACGGTCGTCGTACCATCCGTGTGGGTACTTGAGGTCGCCAATGCCGTGCTCGTGGCCGAGCGGCGCAAGCGTATCGGGAAAGCGGACATCGTGCGGTTTGTGGCATTATTGGGAAATTTATCAATCTCTGAAATGTCGGTGCCGGTTGGCGGGATTCTGGAGACGGTCATCCCGCTGGGACGGGAACATGGGCTGTCAGCCTATGATGCGGCCTATCTGGATGTCGCGGTTCGGACAGGGCTGGCGCTTGCGACCGCGGATGGACCGCTGGAAGGCGCTGCGCGGAAGGCCGGAGTCGTCATCTGGACGTCGCGGAAGAGTGGCAAAGGAAAACGATAGAAAGAAAGCGACCGAAAGAGGCAACGCTCACGTCTCCTCGGTCTGCAGGACATCCCGCAAGCTTGAATCGTCAAAGGGGCATTGCCTTCGCTGCGGTCATTAACCAAGACATACGCCTTTCGCTTCTCTGCGACCGCTTTCGTCACCAACTCCACGGTATCCCGCCGCATCTCTGGAAGCTCTTCCACAATCTTGGTGTATGGCTCCGCTCGTTTCTTCGCTGCTTCATAGGACATCTTGAGCGGTGTCAGGAGTCGCAGCACCGGGAGTGGTGCGGTGAAACGTTCCCTCGCCTATTAGCCACATCCAACAAGGGGCTGGCGGCCGCCTACTACCTGCTGAGCCTGATGGCGTTCTACCTGTGTCTGTTGGTCCTGCAAGCCGTAGTCCCTGATCATGCCAGAAAAGATGCCTAGGAGAGGGGGGAGTGAAGCGGGAAATCGGGGGTGGCGTTGGTGAACAGTCCCACGCCTGAACGTCTGATCCTAGCTATAGATCCGACTTATACATGACATCGGTGCGCAGCACATATTTTTGCCCACTGTGAACCATAGCCCCCTCGTGCCAGATGGAATGTAAGAACACGAGTGCCATCCCTTCCCTCGGTTGTACGCTAAGGTAGGGACGGTGCTGGACGACGTGCTCCATGTCCGCGAAGAATCGTGTTTCCCCACCCGTCATCCCATCGTTGAGATAGATCATAAACGTCACCTGACTTTGCTCATAGCTGTTCATCCTCGTATAGGCCCCATCGCGATGAGGGTTGAATGTCTGCCCAGGACCATAACGGTAAAAGCGCCACCGTTCATTGAACCCCACAAGTGTATGACCTTGTATAGCAGGCAAGAATGGTTCGGCTCGCCGGAACAGGTCTGAGGCGAGAGCCACGTCATCGACCACGACACGCTCGTTGTTCCGGACATGCTCGATGATCTCACCGGCGACAGTTCCCGGCTCATAGAGGAGAGCTTCGCTACGCTGGATCAGCGCTGCGCAAGCTTCGCCTGACAGGAAGTCGTGGATCAGTAACACCTTCCCTGGATCCACATCTTCCTTGATCAGGGACAACATGCTTGGGTCACTTTCCTTTCCTCGCACGACCTGCTCGGAAATGGCTTCTGAGCCACTTTCCAGCGCTAGGACTCCTCTGGACTGGTGCCCTTCCGTTGGCATTGATCCACGAAGTTCATCATCATGATTCTACATGCTTCCTCATCAATATGAGACACCGCTCCCCTCGCTCCAACAAAATCCCCGTTGTTCATCAGAATTAATGGAATCATCAATAGGGGTAACATTCCCGAAGACTCCATCGCTTTTGCTATCTCGATTGCCCCAGCAACATGACCTGCCCGGGCAAAGGCGAGAGGCAGTTCACGATATTCGTGACAAACTAATAACGATTGATCAGGGCATGAGACGATCGTGTCCTTGACCCCCTCTACATCCCCGCGATCTTTTTGCATGCACAGAATCGCCCACCAGACGTCTCTCAGATATCTCCTATCAACCATCCTTTCGATGGTCTGTCTCGCCCCGGTTACATTACCTGCAAGAGCTTGCCTGATAGCACGGTCCTTGAGAGTTTCATCTGTGAGTGCCTGGTCAGACATTGTTGTTGGCTCCTCTCTGTGTCCGACTCGACCTCGAACCACCGACATGGATCAATGCGCAGAGTTATGCCAATAGAATTGGCGGATAAATATAAAGATATAGAAGGACAGATTAAATTTATCGGCATGTTATTCAAGCCTATCACAAGGCTTGGAACATGCTGGAGGGAATGGCCGATTCGCTACATCCACCCGAAAAACCACATGAAGATCCCTGGGCCATGGGATCGAGCGGTTGGCGCATGCGGTCCACGTCAAAGTGGACCCGGCCGATCTCAGGCCAACGCCTGATGGATACTGTGCTGCCGGTCACGCAGACCCAGTGGTTGGGAGACTGCGGGGGACTGAGACAATCTATCGGTGTGGACCTCCACGCCGGTGCATTGATGCGATAGAGTCGTGGACTTCCGTGCTTGCCCAATGATCGCTTGTCCCACAAGCCACAATTGGAGCATTCACCGCCCGTATGACTCCGCGACCTGCAGCGCATTCCGTAAGGCTTGAATCGTCAGGGGCGCATTCCCTTCGCTGCGGTTGTTTACCAGGACATACGCATGCCGCTTCTCTCCTACCAATTGTTTCACCAGGTCCACGGTGTCTCGCCGCATCTCTGGAAGTTCTTCAACGATTGTCGTGTACGGTTCTGCTCGTTTCTTTGCAGCTTCGTACGACATCTTGAGCGGCGTCAGGAGTCGCAGAACCGTGAAGGGCGCTGTGAAGTGTTCATCCATTCGCTGATGCTGTTCACGTAACGAAGGCATGTAGGACCAATGATTGTAGACATGCGCGACGCCGTGATGCTCTAGGACCTTTCGATAGTCAGGACCCAACAAGCCCGCGTTACGAATTTCGACCGCATAGCGAAATTCCTTGGGAAGTTGACTGAAGAAGGTATCGAGCCGCGAGCAGAACTCCTCGCTGGATATGCCGTGCCGTTGGAACTCGAAGAGAACGGGGGCGGTATGGGGTTCAGCAGTAGGTCATTGGCCGCACATAGATGGCGCGAGCCTGTGCCGTGCTGAGTCGTCCGCCGGTACTCACCTTCACGGGTAAACCAAGACGAAGGTGCCTGGTGCTGGAAGACTGCCGCGATGGGCTCGCCGCTGGGACATTGAAGAGCCGCCTTCCCCACTCATCGAGCCACCCATCGATACTCGTGTGTGCTGCACTCATTGGATGTGCCAGCGCTCTACCGTCCCGCGTAAGAGATCGGACACCTTCTTCGTATGGGCCTGGATCACGCGAGAAAGTTCGGTGATGACTTCGACCCGAAAGGCTGTCCGATTCTGAGGAGCGCTATTCAGGACTTTTGCAATCTGGTTGAGGTTCCTGCCCAGAGCAAGGAGTTGCTGATTCGACCGGGCCAAGGTCTCCAATTCCGGCTGGCCGACCTGCGGCTGCCCGGTCAATTTCGTGCGCACCATCGCCACCACCCATTTCGTCGGCACATAGCCTTCGTGCCCGGCCATCCGCTTCAGGGCAGCGAGCTCTGAGGGCGTGAGGTTCACTTCCATGCGGGCAGTGGCTCGTTCAGGCTTCAGCGTGACGCGCAGCCGAGGCACAGGAGCCCGCGTGGCCCTCCGGTCCATGGCCTGCCGAAGGGCGTTCCGCAGAGCATGGCTCGGCGTAATGCCGTGGGCCTGACACCAGACCTGCCAGGGCGCTTTCAGTTCACCCAGATCCACCGTGACTGTGGTCGTCCGTTTGGCCGTCTGCCCCATCAGCTCACCTGTGCCAGCCCAAGTCGAGACGCCCCGCCCCCCTCACCAACCGGTGTCTGATTCTGGTCATCGGAGGAGAGTCCTGGGGCGGTGATCGAAGGGTCAACGAACATGGGCACAACGATACAATAAACCCAGAATGTAAGACAACTGCGGGCAAGAGCCATATCCTCAACCTCTTAAAAATGGAATAAATATGGGAAAGACGGAGAACTCACAGGATCACCAGACAACTGACTCGGCGGGGCCCGCGCGCCACGGAGGAAGAATTGATGTTTGGGACAGAGACGGGTACGCTGATGCCTCGTTGGAGCGACGCGGATGACGACGGACTATGAACAGACGATTCTTCAGAAGCTTCGGCATCTGCCTCCCCAACGGTTAGCCGAGGTGGAGGCCTTCGTAGATTTTCTCTCCCACCGTCAGGCCAAAGAGCGTAAGCTGATTCAGGCCTCCAGCCACCTCGCCACCGCCGCCTTCGCGCGAGTCTGGGACAACCCCGCTGACGCCGACTATGACCGGTTATGACTTCGGGGATGTGGTTTGAGTCCCCTTCCCGTGTACGGATCAGTCCGCCGTCAAACGCCGCCCTGCGGTCGTGGTCAGCACTCCGGCCCATCATCAGGCCCGTCCTGATCTCCTCATCCTGGCGATTACCAGTCGACGACCCTCTTCCCTCTCTGTAGGTGAAGTGGTGCATCCCATCAAAGTCATTGATCCGCCGAGCACCATTTCATAGGCTACAGCCCTCCCCAACATGCACTTGACAGCATATGCCTTGTAAGGCATACTTCGATCGTGGCATGGGAAGTCCGGTTCCACGAAGAGTTCGAGCCCGAGTTTGACGCGTTGCCCGAAGCCGTCCAAGATGAGTTGTTCGCGCATGCGAAATTACTCGAACAGTTCGGCCCTCAACTCGGGAGGCCTCGGGCTGATACATTGAAGGGCTCTCGGCATGCGAACATGAAGGAACTCCGCTTTGACGCTAAGGGTGGGGTCTGGCGCGTGGCGTTTGCGTTTGACCCTGCGCGAAGAGGCATCCTGCTGGTCTGCGGGGATAAATCAGGTGGCAGCGAAAAGCGCTTTTATCGTGCGCTCATCCGGACAGCCGATCGTCGGTTGGACGCGCACCTCGCGAAGTTGAAAAAGCACGACGGAAAGGGGGACCGCCATGGCAAGCACACTGCATGAGAAGATCAAGAAACTGGGGACACGACGCCAAGAAAAGATCCACGCGCGGGCTGCTCAACTGATTGCCGAAGAACGGTCGTTACGCGAGCTCCGGGAAGCCCACCGGTTGACGCAACAAGAGATCGGCGAAATTTTGGGGATCGGGCAACACGGGGTCTCGCGCCTCGAAAAACGAACCGACCTCCTCCTCTCGACGCTCAGAGACTTCATTGAAGGAATGGGTGGGAGACTGTCTCTGATTGCGGAGTTCCCCAATCAACGGCCTGTCATCGTATCCGGCTTCACCGATCTTGACAGCAGCCGGCCCTCGCACAAAGAAAAGAAAGTGGTGCATGGCTAGGGTCTCGGGCCGTCACAGATTACACTCCCCTTTCTGACCGGATCCGACGCACTATCTCGCTGCGTTGCGCAGAGATCCACGTGCAGATTACCTTCTGATCTCCCCGACCAACGACCCGTCCTCTCTTGTCGTGTTCATGTTGCCTCTCTATTCGTGGTGAGCGCGCTCACGATGAGAACGACCACACTTGGGACCAACAGCCACATCGCCTCGCCACCATCTGCCTTTTTCACAGATATGGTTGCGTCCCTCACCCAAGCGGGGGCGCAACAGACCGTCCGAGTCTGTGGCTACGCGCGACTGCACGCGTGACACCGTCCTCGGTGGCGCGGGTGCCATCGGGCGTGCCACACACCTTGATGGGCGACGACTGTGGTCTCTGCACGGTCGCGTCGCTAGACACGACGGTGCCTAACTCCAGAAGGCACGGCGTCTCCGGACGCGGTGCCTCTGAGGCATGGCTGCCGACGTCCTTCGCCCGGCCTCCCCTACTTTTTCGGTATGGTCATAGATTCTGAACCCTCGCATAAGTGCGACCGTGTCACGCGCGTTTGGCGTCGCTTGTCAGAGGCACAAGGTATGATCGTACAGAAGTGCTCTCGTAAATTGCCGGGCATTGCGACACTTCTCGGATAGAGAAGAGATCATGGTGACCGGTGACCAATAGATTGGAATTCTGGTTTTTCGAGTGTCAGAGAGTGTGAATGAGACCGTTAAATCTTCAAGAAGCCGCGCAGTTTCTTCGGATGTCGAGGTCTTCTCTGTACCAACGGAAGGATATTCCTCGTTATCGGCGTCCTGGCTCGCGGGCGCTGTTGTTCGATCAGGATGAGCTTGAGCTGTGGCTGAAAGCTGGGCGTGTTGAATTTGAATCCGTAGCGGCACCTGCGATTTCCCCGAGTCAGTCCGCCTTACACGCGAACATTGGCCCTGTCAGTATTCCTAAGATCTCTACGAGCGACGCTCTGGACATTCGAAACGCGGGTGTCTACCATCGCAACCCACTCTATCGCTGAGAGACACATGGCGTATGTGATCAACAAGAGACCGACGAAGAAGGGCCTGGCCTTCGATCTGTATTTCCGATGGAGGGGTGTCCGGTACCGACCACTCCTCGGCTACAACCTCACCAAAGCGCACGCGGATGAAGCAGCCATCGTTATGATCGCCAAGATCCAGCAAGGTGAGAGAGCTGATACTCCGAGTCCAGCTTCGATCACGTTCAAAGGCTTTCTTCCCCTCTACTGGCAGACCATGCGCGTGAAGAAGCGGTTTGACCTTGCCCGGCCTGAATCAATCATCGAGACCCACCTGCTCCCCCGTTTCGGCGAACGACAGCTGGACTCTCTCACGGCTGAAGATGGCCTGGCCTATGTCACAGCTCGTCTTAGAGCGAAAGCCGCACCTTGGACGATTCGGCGAGAGTGGAATGTGCTCATGCGGATTCTGAACCTCGCCGTCGACTTCGATAAGCTCGACAAGAACCGGTTAAAGCGCGTGGAGCTACCCGATGCCCAAACTCGCGAACGTGTGGCCACGATTGAAGAGCTAAAGTCGATCAAGGGTAAGGCCGATGAACGCCGACTCAAGGTCATGAATGCAAACCAGTATGACCCGGCGGAACTGTGGCGGATCGTGACGGTTGCCCTCAACACTGGACTCCGAGAAGCCAAAATTCTCGAGATCGATCGAACCTGGTTGCGAAAGCGGGATGACGGGTGGTGGTTAATCCTGCCGCCGGCAAGAAGCAAACTGAAGCAGACACCCCGCGAAATTCCCCTCAATCCTGCCGCCTACGCGGCCCTACACGGGGCGATCCCCCATGTGGACGGGAGAATCTTCAGACGATGGACTCCAGCCGCGTTCAGCATCTTCTGGAAGCGTTTGGCAAAGGAAGCGAAGGTGGTTGATCTCCACTTCCATGACTTGCGCCACACGTTCGCCACGTGGCTTCAGAATCTCGGCGTTCCGCTGGAAGTGCGAGCGGCGCTGTTGGGGCATCGGCTGCGAGGAATGGGACACGATCAACTTGGGGGACAGTCCATGACCGCTGCGTATTCGCACGGCGGATATGGCTGGAATCAGCAACTCCGAGCCGCCGTTTCTCAGCTTCACACCGCCCTGTTGTCCTATGGATTGTCCTATGGAATTCTGACGGAAGAGGCAACCGCTCAAGTGAAAGTTGCTAACTCGCGACAGGATCAAGGGAAAGTGTGGTGGTCCCAACGGGATTCGAACCCGTGTTTAAGCCTTGAGAGGGCTCCGTCCTAGGCCAGGCTAGACGATGGGACCATCCAGTAACTGTCCGAGAGCTGGACCGTAGCATAAGCGGTTTTCTGTTTGCAACGAAGCCCTACCCCCGCTGGATGAGGGCACATCGGCGAGTTCCGGCTGAGCCGTTTGCAGGGGGCCAAAATACTTGTCTATCTCTGCCATGGCGAGTCTTGACAGGAATGACCAGAAAGCATAGCTTTCAAAAAAATTTTACTCGAAGCTGCCTCTGCACTGTACCAACTCCGAACGACCCGATGGGCACTGAGGATCGAGGATGTTGAATGGATGAACCGGCGGTGCTTCACAAGACCGGTCCATTGGGTCACGCCGCAACAGGTGGAGCGCTCACCAGACCGGGACTCGAGCTGTGTATCGGATCCAACACCTTCCGAAGTACCAACGGCGTCGTTACGATTCATGAAAAAGAGCAAGTCGTCATCGAAACCAACCGTGCGCACGGACTGTTTCTCATCACCCTTGATCTATACGACGCACACGGTACTCGCATCGCCCATCTACGCCGGAATACCCTCACGTTGAACGAGAAGGAGCGATTCGCCGTCGAGGTTCACTTCGGGCAGAGCCTTTCGGCGGTCGAGAGTCCATCGGTTCGTCTAACAGATCTGCAGTCCGGTGGCATCGTGCTCAGCGCAGCTATGACATCGGAGCACAAAGTCGCTCTCTTATTCGGGAAGTTTTACTCGCATAGGGGCGTGGAAGTGGAAATTACCCCCCACTACTGTCGGATCGGCTCCGGGAAAACCCTGTTTGGAGACATCGTCGAGAGCCGTGGTGGGCCGGCCATCCTCGGGTGAACGGGTTCACCCTCTATCAACATGTCTCGAGCCCAACGCCTCAGCCCCCTCTATCGATTCCGCGCCGGCGGTGGGCACTCAGGTACGTCGTTCTGCCGCGACCCAGCGGGCTCGAATTCGTGTGGCCATCGACATTCCATATCCCTAGCATAGCGCCATGACAGAAATTCCAAAACCTACCGTGCAAGCCTTCCTCGTCTGCGACCAGGTCATTGAAGACAGTTTGACGAAAAAGAAAAGTTTGATCGGAATTTTTACCCATCTACAGGCCCCCTCATTCCCTTTTCAGCATCAGCAAATGGGGCTCTACTTCTGCTTGACCGACGCGGAAGGCCCCTATCATTTTGATATCGACTTGATCTATCTCAACTCCGAACAACTGGTTTGCCGGGCTACTCTTCCGAACATTAACATCGGCGATCGGCTGCAGATTTCGGACTTCGGGATCAACGTTCCCCTACTCATCTTTCCTGCGCCAGGTCGATATGAATTTCGGCTGCGCATGGAAGGCCATCTCATCGCACAGAAGGATTTCAGTGTCATGCCGCCACCGGACCCTTCCGCCGCTGAACCCTCCGCCTAAGCGTTCCCCATTTCTCCCATCATCCAGTCTATGGTAGAACTCTCTCGTGTAATTGGCCTGTCCATATGACCGAATGACCGAACGTAGATCGTTACAGAACACGACCTGATGGCTTCTGAGTCCACAACCGCATCGAATTTTGTTCGAGACATCGTCTCCGCCGATCGCGCATCCGGCAAACACGGTGGTCGGGTCGTCACGCGATTTCCCCCCGAACCCAACGGGTACCTCCACATCGGGCACGCCAAATCCATTGTCCTGAATTTTGGAATGGCGAACGAGACACCGGTGGGAATCTGTCATCTGCGGTTCGACGATACGAATCCCACTACCGAGGACCCGGAGTATGTCCAGGCCATTCAGGAAGACGTCCAGTGGCTGGGATTCGATTGGAACGGGAAGAGTTTCTATGCCTCGGACTACTTTGAGCAGCTCTACGCGTTCGCCATTGTCTTGATTCAGAAAGGCAAGGCCTATGTCGACAGCCTCTCATCCGACCACATTCGTGAGTACCGCGGCACACTGACGGAGCCTGGTCGCAACAGTCCCTTTCGAACGCGGTCCGTGGAAGAGAACCTGGATCTCTTTGCACGCATGCGCGCCGGAGAGTTTACCGATGGTACTCACGTCTTACGTGCCGCCATCGATATGGGATCGCCGAACATTAATCTGCGCGACCCCATCCTCTATCGAATTCGGCACGCGATTCATTATCGGACGGGCACCACATGGTGCATCTATCCTTCGTATGATTTCGCCCATCCGCTCTCCGATGCCATCGAGGGGATCACCCATTCCCTCTGCACCCTTGAATTTGAAGACCACCGACCGTTGTACGATTGGGTCGTCGCGGAGTCCGAGGCTCCGCATCGTCCCCAACAGATCGAATTCGCGAGACTCAACCTCACCTCCACGGTGATGAGCAAGCGCAAGCTGCTTGAATTGGTCACCAAGAAACTGGTGGCCGGCTGGGATGACCCTCGCCTTCCCACCCTCAAAGGCCTTCGTCGCCGAGGTGTGACGCCGGAAGCGATTCGTGCCTTTTGCGACCACATCGGGGTCGCCAAGCGCGACGCCATCGTCGAGATGCAGTTGCTTGAACATTTTATCCGAGAGGACTTGAACAAACGATCGCCGCGCGTGATGGCGGTTCTCCGACCGTTGAAAGTCGTGATCGACAACTATCCGGAGGGCGTGGTTGAAGAACTCGACGCCGTGAATAACCCGGAGGATGTTGCCGCTGGAACTCGGAAGGTTCCATTCTCACGAACGCTCTATATCGACCAAGACGATTTCCGAGAGGATCCACCGAAACAGTTTTATCGCCTCGCGCCTGGCCGGGAAGTCCGGCTCCGCTATGGATACATCATTCAATGTGTGAGCGTGACGAAGGATCCTCACACTGGGGCGGTCACCGAACTACACTGTACGTACGACCCTAAGACACGAAGCGGCTCGGCACACGAACAACGCAAAGTGAAGGCCACCATCCACTGGGTATCGGCCTTACATGCACTCAAGGCCACCGTCCGCCTCTACTATCCGCTCCTTCTTCCTGACGAGGCCAAGGACCAGACCGATCGGAACTGGACTTATTCGCTCAATCCTCAGTCTCTTGAAACCCTCAGCGGGTGCTTGGTTGAGCCAAGCCTTGGTTCAGCCGCGCCCGGCTCCCGCTTTCAATTCGAGCGGCAAGGGTACTTTTGTGTCGATCTCGATTCATTACCCGAGTCCCTCCTCTTCAACCGAACCGTGTCACTCAAAGATGCGTGGGCCAGGGTTGAGAAAACCCAACCAACACCCCGCCGCTAACAATCGTTACGCCTGAGTGATCAGCAGCCTCTCGGCACGCAGATTTTTCCTCAATGCGTGCCATGGAGACCCTACCGATCTATACTATCCCTCCAGAAGATCTTAGTGGCTGTCGGAGAAATACGATAAGACGTTTCGCTCACGTGTGGAGGTCACCATGATCGAATGTCGAGAACATCCAAGAATTCCTATTGAACTGCGGGTCCTCTTTTCCACAACCGAGCAGACCGAGATTCGCCAAGGCACGATGTTTGACATTTCTGCTGGTGGCTGCGCAGTCACCAGCACGATTTCAATGTCACCCGGAACAGGAGTCCAGCTGCTGATCCATGCGACCGACTTGGCCGTCCCGATTACGGTCCATTCCGCCGCCGTTCGATGGGTGAAACACGGCGAGTTCGGTGTTGAGTTCTTACGCCTCACGGACTTGGATCGAAGCCGATTACAGCGGTTACTCCATCTCGCCAGACCGCAATCGGTCCCTCAAGACTGACCGACCTCGCCACGACTTTTCTTTATCCGGCCACCACGCTACACTAGATCCATGACCTGTCCCCTTTGCCATCGACCCACGACGTGGAAGAGAAACCCCTGGCGCCCATTCTGTTGCGAGCGTTGTCAGGTCACGGATTTGGGAACGTGGGCCACAGAGCGCTACCGTATTCCAGGGCCGCCGCTCACAAACGAAACAGGCATTCAGGAGTCTCTCGCTCAGGATGCGCGGAAGAGCGAAGGGAACGGTAAGGCTAGCGGTTCATCGACCAACTGAGCGACTCCTGAAACGATACCGCCATCGCTCCTCCTTCCTGGTTGAATCGCAACTACATCGTCCCGTGAGCGATCCGTATTGTCGTTGACAGACACTTATGCATTTGCTGTTGGCAAGTCGGATTGAACTTGCTAATGTCTAACTTCCATCCGCTCTACAGAAGGAGACCCTCCATGCTCCCGACCAAAGGCTACGCGGCGATGGCCGCCAAGGAGAGTTTACAGCCCTTCTCCTTCGAACGACGCGAGGTCGGTCCGCACGACGTCTTGATCGCGATCTCGCATTGCGGTATCTGCCACTCAGATATCCACCAAGCCCGTGATGAATGGGGCATTTCCCTGTTTCCAATGGTGCCTGGGCATGAGATCGTCGGAACCGTCGCGCAAGTCGGCCCAGCGGTCACGGCCTTCAAGGTTGGTGATCGTGCCGGCGTCGGCTGCTTTGTGGATTCTTGTCGAACGTGCACGGCTTGCCGCGAGGGGCTGGAACAGTATTGCGATGGTGGCACAGTCTGGACCTACAGTGGGCAGGATAAAGCAGGCCAGATCACTCAAGGGGGCTACTCAACCCACATCCTCGTCGATGAACACTATGTCCTTCGGATCCCCGACGCGCTCTCATTCGCTGGCGCCGCGCCGTTGCTCTGTGCGGGCATTACGACCTACTCGCCCCTGCGCCAATGGGGCGTCGGTCGCTACCACAAACTGGCGGTTGTCGGCCTCGGTGGGCTCGGCCATATGGCGGTGAAGATCGCCAATGCGATGGGAACGGAAGTGACGGTCTTAAGTACGTCCGAGGGTAAACGAGAAGACGCGAAGCGGTTAGGGGCTGCGAACTTTGTCGTGACGTCGGATCCTCAAACTTTTACGAAGCTCCAAGGGTACTTTCACTACATCCTCGACACGGTCTCGGCTCCACACGATTACAACGCCTATTTGAACCTGCTCAAGACCGACGGCACCATGATCTTGGTCGGTGCGCCAGAAACCCCAACCCCAGTCCAGGCCTTTTCGCTCATTTTCAAACGACGGCGCCTTGCCGGCTCTCTCATCGGCGGGATCAAAGAAACCCAGAAAATGCTCGACTTCTGCGCACAGCACCAGATCGAGTCGGAGATCGAACTGATCTCGATCCAGCAAGTTAATGAAGCCTATGAACGGGTACTCCGAGGCGATGTAAAGTTCCGATTTGTGATCGACATGGCGTCTTTGAAGTAGCTACTCGGCAGGCTATTCCGTAGCCTGTTTTCTGAACTTCCACACGCCACTTGACCGGCAAGAAAGACAGGACTGTGGAGAGTTTCTGTCATCGGCGTTTTATCAAATTGATGTCCGGTCATCCTCCAGAGCTTCGACAGTGAACATGAACCGGACGATTTCTTTAAGCTTTGTCCTGCTGGGGCCATTCAAGCTCTCGCCGTATCGGGGGTCGTAGTGTCGACAATAGTCTGCCGCCAGTTTGTAGCCGTGCGACGGCGACTGACCGTGCCGGAGGTACAGGCTCAACGCTTCCTCTATCAGTAATAGGTTCCAATTGTGAACGATGCGCACCAGCCCCCATTGCTGGTTCTTGTATTCATGTTGAAAGTCCCGCAGACGATCGTGCAGCCGCTGCGCCGCCTGGCGGTTTAGCTTCGGTGTTATCTCATCCAAACCGGCCAGTAAGGTGCGCGCTTCCAGGAACAATATCCCAGCCGCTCCACTCGTTTTACCTTTGCGGGAAACGGCCCTCGCGGCGACCCAGAGGGCCAAGGCGGACAGCCGCTTCGGACGCTCAAGCCACTTCTTCAACACCGTCAATCGTGTCAGGCTTGCCTGGCCTTGCTCGTCAATCTCGTCTATGATTTTCAGCAGCTTTTCAGGGACGTTCGTTCGCATGTCAGAATGACGACATCAGATTTCTTGCTTGGAGGCGCGGTCTTGGGGGCGCCGTAAAGAGGGCAAGGACTCGGGCGGAACGGTCAGGGTGATGCTGCGCGCCTGGCCGGGAACACGTCGAATGAAGCCACGCCGCTCCAGCGTGAGCACCATCTGATGCACGGTCGGCGGGGTCACCTGGAAGAACTGTTGCATGTCCGCCTCGGACGGCGCGCAGCCGTTCAGTAGACTGTACTGATAGAGATAAGCCAGAAACTGCCCCTGCCGTTCTGTGTAGGGCGGTTTCATTCCCCTGCCAGCTCCGTTTCGAGCAATCCGACTTGGTCCCGAAGATAATCTCCATACCCCCACCCGATGTAGTCAGCGTGATCCCCCAGTCGCTGAATCCGCTCCCGGAACTCTGGATACAACGACGGATCTTCCTTTCGCAAGAGCTGCGTCATCTCATGCAAGACGGATTCGAGACTGTTGTAGTACGCCTCGTTGATGTCGCCGAACTCTCGCGTGAACTGCGTGCCGTTCTCCACGTAAGTCAGCATCAGGTCAATCGTGCCTGCCAGGTTGCCCGTGGCCCTGCGGTAATCGCGGATGGCTTTGCGCGCCTCAACCAGTTTGAGCTTTCCGAATCCTCGTGAGGGGTAAAATTGCTCGATGATCGTGCGCCGGTACCGTTCCACGGCCGTTCCGTCGCCTGCCTCGGCCTGCACACGGGCATGCAGGAAATCGCGATTGCTGGATGATGCGTCGTAGAGGTCTTTGACCAGCGCCAGCAGTGACGTCTTCGACTGCGCGTTCAGACGCCGGCGAATGGCCGACCACCCGGTGGACTTCTTCTCGCTCGTCATAACTCTCCCTGGAACGCGCGGTGGAGCATGGAGTGAAAGAGATCATCCAAGCGACGGCAGGAGGCTGCTTGCTCGGCTTGCATCGCTCGGATATCGGACACGCGGGCGGCGAACTCCTTTTGCTGTGGGAGCGGAGGAAGCAGGACTGGCAGGGCGCGTAATTGTGTCATGTTGATACTTGCTAGGTTCGTCGTCCTCTTGGCGCAGCCGAGGAAGTATCCGCGAGCTTCACCAGTCAGAAGGAACTTGGCAAAATAGACCGGATCGAGCTTCGACTGCTCAACACGCACACGAAAGACATGATTTTGGTGGATGCAGTTTGGGAGTTCTTCTTCCAGCATTGCCCCACGTCCCAACTTGTCGAAGTCGCCGCCTTCTGTGAGCAGTACGTCGCCCTTCCGCAGCGCAAGTTCTTCAACTTCTTCTGGCAACGCCTGAATCGTTTTGATTTCTGACAGGTCAAGATGTCCTGCCTGTACGTTTGCCACACGAAGGTAAGGAACTTCGACAGGCAGCCGTCCGTTGAACTTCCGGCCCTTTGCAACCCCAGAGACAACTTTGGCGATTTGTTCCAACTTTACACGAACGTGTGGTTTCTTCGCATTTTCTCCGAACATTTCATGGAAGAGGGAAGGAATGAGGTCGGCGGTGCGGCGGTCGGCTTGGGCGCGCAGCCTCCGCAACTCGTCCCCTTCGTCCAGCAGCTTCACAATTCGCTCCTGCTCCGCCAGCGGAGGAACCGGAATCTTGATTTTTGCAACCTCTGTCGCCTTGGCCCTTAGCAAAGAGCCGCCCACCCCAGACACAGTTTGCATAAACTGTGTATGAAAGGAATCTCCGATCAGAAAATATCGCAAATAGCCTGGACGGATTTGTGGGCTGCGAAAGACAATCCATTCACCTGACGCAATCAATCGTCTATCTTGGCTTTCTCCGACCACCCATGCGCGGCGGATGTGGGGAACGATCCTTGAGAGCAACACGTCGTTTGGCTGAACAACCTGCTTTGCAGAGCCGATTTCGCTGCCTGCACACACATCCGGTTGCCCAGCGTCAAATGCCGGAATGCTATAGAGGTCGAAAACCTCACCAGGAAACATAGCCGGGTTAACCGAGCTGCTCTTCTTAGCGACAAAATCTCCAAGCGGAACTATCGGCCAGCGTGTCATTTCTTGCCGCTCGGTTTCCACCCCTCACCCTCTCCCCTCAGAGGGGCGAGGGAATTCATGAGCACGTCGCCGAGTGTGGTAGATACCCGGCGGTTCATGGCCTCAGTAGATCTCCAGACAGACGACATCAGGGTCGTGCTCGAACGAGGCGATGACCTGGGCGTGGGTCCGGAACAGTGTTTCGATATGCGCAGTAGGCTGATTGCCGCAGCGCAACCAGATGACTCGGGGCGGGGGCCCAAACAACGCTGCCATATCGGCAAAGTCCGAGTCCTGCGAAACCAGCGCGAAGCCATTGGCTTGGGCATAGTGCCACAGCGCCTGATCGTCGGCTTCCGCCAGACCGAGCAGCTGAACCTGACTCGATCCTGGAAAGAGGTCGGCCAGTCGTTGACAGAGTTTGAAGCTGAGGTTCTGGTCGAACGACAGCTTCATTGGGCGGCGGTTACCAGCCGACGTTCACGGTCGGCGGCGTAGGCCAGGCAGGCACGAATGTCTTCCTCAGTGAGTTCGGGGTAATCGCTCAGGATTTGTTCATGCGTCATGCCTGCCGCCAGCCAGCCGAGCACATCGGCAACGGCGATGCGCATCCGACGTATACAAGGACGTCCGCCGCGCTTGCCCGATTCGATTGTGATGATGTGTTTGTAATCCATCGGCCCTCCTACTCTACCATACCCTGCAAACGGGTAAGCTTCTCTGTGATGCGCGCTTCAAGAGTCAGCACTTCGGCGACGATGCGCCGGGGGTCGTCGTGATGCACCGGTTCCGCTGTCACGGGCTTGTAACGTCCTGCTGCGAGGCTCCAGTCATTCTCCCGAATCTTCTCAATTGCTACCCGGTAGCTGTTCTGGCCTTCCTCGCGGTTCGGCCATTTGGCCAGCGCGTCGGGAATGTCATTGGCCTCAATCGGCGTGCGCTTGTCGTCGAGGCTGTAGCTGTCGGCGGTGAGGTCGTAGTACCAGACACTCTCTGTCTTCTTGCCCTTCTCAAAAATCAGCGCGGCGGTGCCGACGCCGGAATAGGGCTTGAACACACCGCTCGGCAGATTGATCACCGCTTGCAGGTCGCACTCGGTCAGGAGCAATTCGCGCAGGCTGGTGGCGGCATTCGTCGAGCCGAAGAGCACGCCGTTGGGCACGATGACGCCAGCCCGTCCCCCAGGCGCAAGATGATCGATGAACCATTTGAGAAACAGCAGTTCTGTCGCGCGAGTGTTCAACTTGTAGTTGAGGTCGGCCAGGATGCTTTCATCCTGCACCTTTCCGGCAAACGGCGGGTTGGCGAGGATGATGTCGAACTGCTGGCCCGGATAGGCGCCACCGAAGCCGGTGGTGAGCGGGTTCAGCATGGAGACGCGCGCTTTTTCCAACTGGTGAAGATAGAGGTTCAAAATAGCGATCTTCACCATATTGGCGTCGTTGTCGAAGCCGGTGAAGGCCTGCTCTTCGAGAAACTTCCATTGCGCCGTTTTGAGAAGCCCGCCGTCCACCAGCCCCTGCTTCAGGTCAGCCGGTTTCGTGTGTTGCCGCAAAATGTGGGTGAAGGCAGAGATGAGGAAGCCCGCGGTGCCACAGGCCGGGTCGCAAATCCGATGGTTCGGTTGCGGATTCACAAGCGCCACGATCAGGTCAATGATGTGGCGCGGGGTGCGGAATTGGCCGTTGGTGCCGGAGGCCGACAGCTTACTCAAAAGATACTCATACATGTCGCCCTTCAGGTCGTGGCCGTCATGGGCGGACAGGTCCATGCTATGGATGGCTTGCACGACGGCGCGGAGGGTCGGGCGGTCGTAAATCTTGAGCGTGGCGCGGCTAAACAGCAGCTTGCCCGTGTCGGTCAGACCGGGCAGCTCGTGCAGTTTTTCGATGGCGTCGCGGACGGCGTTGAACATCTGATCGCCGGTCAGCGTGACGAAGTTACCCCAGGCATATTTGGCCCACTTGCCGGAGAAGATGCAGACATATTTCTTGTCGAGGCTGGCGAGGGCATTGTCCTTCTCTGTCAGCAGACGCAGGAATAGCAGATAGGAAATCTGCTCGATGGAATCCATCGGATTGTTCACGCCCCCGGCCCAGAGGATGTTCATGAGCTGATCGACCTTTTGCCGGAGGCCGGAAGAAAAGAAATTCGACGGCGTGGCGAGGGCCTGGGCGGCGACGGAATCGGACTGTACAGGAGGCGTGCGCATGGATGGTCCTAACACATGATTATGAGGGTGATATTGCGATCAATGATTGCCTGACAAGCGTGGACTGGCGCAAGGCTTCGAACACTTGTTCACGATCTTCAAAGCGGGCTAGCGCAGAGACGCCGCCAAGCTGATTAAACTGGCTGGCGGTAAACAACGTCATATCCCCACTCATGAATCGATGCAGCGCTGTAGAATCTTCGGCCAGCAATTGTGCGGTGGCGACTACCCACTTCTGCTCGCTGTACCGGAGGTTGAAGCGGGCGGCAATGGAATCGACCGTGTCGGTCACGATGGCGTCGCGCGTGGGGAGCGGCTTGCGCCCGAGCGCATGATAAACAAAGGCCGGTGTGGTCGCCGGCACGCCATAGGAGACAATAAGCTTGTCCGGCGAATAATACATCTCCGGGCGATGGTAGAACCGCTCGTTGAGAATGGTTTCGATGGCGTCGTCGTCCTCGGCTTCCACGGCTGCTTTAAGTATGGGTGTCTGCGCAACGAATTCCTTGATGTCCCGCTCGTAGCCGCCACGAAACGTCATAATATCGACCTTCTCGCCATTGGGGCCGACAATACGAACCTCCTGGCTCACGAGGGTATCGATCCCCTCCCAGATCGGGATGACGCGCGATGGTTTTTCCCGTGCCGGAGGCTCTGATTGGCCTTCTGCAGCAACGCTGTGAGGGCCATCGCCCTGGGTATACGAGTCCGTTGCGACGGAGGATTTCTTTTCACGCGGCACCTTCAGCGGGACCGAGTAATCGTATTGGTCCTCGAAGTATTCGGCGACGGCGCAGAAGTCGAGGAGGTAGAAACAGGACTTCTCATAAGCGGTGTGGCCGATCATGAAGGTATAGCGTCGAGTTCCCCGGCCTTTGATCTGAATATATTCCGTCGGCGAAAACACCGGACGAAAGAGACCGATGTTCAGTGCGTCGCGGCAATTGTAGCCGGTCGAGAGCATGTCCACGGAGACCGCGATGCGCTCGGACCGTTTGCCGTCACGAAACTCTTTCGCCAGCACCGATGCCTCGGGGATTCGCGAGGTAATCGTCAGTGCGATGCCGGGCTGTAGCTCGTTGAATATTTTCGTGAGATTGGTGGCATGTGTCTGGTTCACAGCAAACACAATGGACTTGCCGATGGCCCCTGCCGGATCTTTCTGCGCTTCCTTCAGAAAGGCTTCGCACATGAGGCGGTTGCGGGTTGGCGTAAAGATCTTCTTTTCCAGATCCTGAATCTTGAAGCTTTCCTCCTGCTCATTGATGACGACCGCCCAACCCGATTCCGCCAGCGCCTTGGTCGTGATATCCGAGCGGAAATCGAAAATCTTGGGCAGACAGAGGAACGGACCTTCCGGGTCCTTCACGGCATCGATGATGTCGTACCGGAATGTCGGGAAGCCTGGCTTGCAGCCGAAGTAATGGTAGGTGTCGCGCAACTGACGGGCCTCCAGCGCCTTGGGGTTCTCCTCGGCCAACTTCTCAATATCTACATTCTTGAGATAGGCCTTGGGCGTCGCCGTGAGACCGATACGTGTGGCCTGGAAAAATTGGACGACTTCGCGGGCATCGCCATAGATCGACCGATGGGCTTCATCGTTGATGACGAGGTCGAAATAGAACGGTGTGAACTCATCCCGATAGCGGCGGTCGGTCAGCAGCGATTGAATGGTCGCGATCACGACGGACGACCCAAGCAGCTCACCAGTCCGGCGAGCGGTCTTGTAGATCACCGGTTTGAACTCCGGTAAGACGATGGCAAAGTCTTCGATGGTCTGCCTCGCGAGTTCGATACGGTCCACGATGAACAGGACGCGCTCGGCGTTTCGGCTCATCAGAAAGCGGCGAATGAGCGCGGCGCAGAGCAGCGTCTTGCCGGTTCCCGTGGCCATTTCGAGGAGAAACTTCCGCAGTCCTTGGGTATCGAACAGCCGGGCGACTTCGTCCATCGCCCGAATCTGGTATCGTCTCAGCGTTAGGTCGTGTTTGAGCTGGCGGAGATACTCGGGTGTGATGACTTCGCTTCCGAGGGGACGCGGCGGCTGAAGGTTCTTGAGCCGGGCTCGTTCTAGATCGTCACGCGAGGGAAGCCGCTCGATGCGGTAGGCGTCGCGCTGAACGGCTCGCTCATAGTTCCAAAACCAATGTTCACGGCCGTTGGACAGAATGATAAGCGGGGCATTGAGTTGTTCAGCGTAACCGCGAGCCTGCTCTTTGGCGTCGTACGGATCAAGGCCTTCGCGCTTCGCTTCCAACACACAGAGCACGCGACCGAAGCTATCTTTAAGCAGATAATCCGCTCGCCCGGTCTCCGTATGCTGTTCAAACTGGATCTGCTGGGGATTCAGCAAATCCCATCCGCTTAACTCTAACGCTTTGTCGATGAGAATGCGGGAGAAGGCTTCGGGTTGGCTCATTTGCGTGATGATGGTGAACGCAATGAAATACTCTGATCTCTTCGCCTGCGGCTGAAGAATACCCCTTTCCCTATAGGAAATCACCTGTCAGAGAGTTGTAAGACGTGAGGCGTTACTTGCCGATTGGGCTGGCGTCGAACAAGCGGAATACTGTTAGGCAGCATATCTTCCGCTTCATGGGAAAATGGCTGGGGGACTAGGAATCGAACCTAGGTAGCCGGCTCCAAAGGCCGGCGTCCTACCGCTAGACGATCCCCCAGCGCGGTACGGTGGCACTTCATAGTGCGGAAACGAGAAGAGAGAATTTTTGGCTGGGGGACTAGGAATCGAACCTAGGTAGTCAGATCCAGAGACTGACGTCCTACCGCTAGACGATCCCCCAACCGGCGTTCACAGTAATATATCAATCGTAATTCCGTCAAGATCGACGCGGGTTTGGCAAGAGAAACTCTTCACCCGGTAGAGGCGCGCTCGATCCCTTTGCGGAGCCGAAATAAGGTCCGCTCTCGACCAAGGACCTCCATCACCTCGAAGAGTCCTGGGCTTGCCGTCCGTCCGGTCAAGGCAACGCGAACCGGTTGGGCTACCGCACCCATCTTCACACCCTCGTCCTCGACAAGCTTCTTGAAGATCTCTTCCCACCCCTGTTTCGAAAAGCTTGGAACTGCCTCGAAGCGAGAGAGCAGCTTCTGTAGCAGCGGGGCGATGGTCGGCGTGAGAAATTTCTTGGCCGCTTCGCGATCAAATAAAACCGATTCCCCGAAATAGGGCCTGACCCAGTGCACCATATCGACCAAGGTCTTCGCCCGTTCCTTCACCAACACCACGAGCTGTGCAAGCGATTCCCCCGAAACGGATTCGACCGCTTCCTGTAACCCCGCCTGCTCCAACAACGGCACGAGCGCTTGCGCAACATGGTGCGGAGGGCTGGTTTTGATGTATTCGGCGTTCATCCACAAGAGTTTGTCCGGATTGAAGACGGCCGCCGACGTTTGCACATGATCCCATGCAAACTTTTCAATCAGCTCCTGCCGGGTAAACAGCTCTTGGTCCCCGTGCGACCAGCCGAGTCGGACCAGATAGTTGACCATGGCATCAGGAAGATACCCCATGTCTTTGTAGGCCATGATTGAGGTGGCTCCGTGGCGCTTGGAGAGCCGTGTTTTATCTGATCCCAAGATCATCGGTAAATGTCCGAAGCGTGGAACGGCAAATCCCAGCGCCTCGAAGATCGGAATCTGCCGTGGCGTGTTCGTCAGATGGTCGTCTCCTCGCACGACGTGGGTAATGCGCATCAAGGCGTCGTCAACCACGACGGAAAAATTGTAGGTTGGATAGCCGTTTGATCGAAGGACAATCACGTCATCCAATATGGTGTTGTCGAACTCAATCTTTCCTTTAATCAAGTCATCGACAACCGTCTGCCCCTCTCGCGGGGCCTTGAACCGCAGCGCGGCATCTCCAGCTGGACGTGATATTCCCAGATTGCGACAGCGACCATCATACCGAGGCGATACCCCCTTGGCTTCTGCTTCTTTTCGCCGCGCCTCCAATTCCTCCGCCTTGCACACACACCAGTAGGCATGCCCCGTCTCCAACAATTTCTTCGCGTGGCTTCGATACAGATCCATTCTGTCGGTTTGGCGAAACGGCCCCTCATCCCAATCGAGGCCGACCCATTTCATCCCATCGATGATGGCCTGAATCGATTCATCCGTCGAGCGACTCTGGTCGGTATCCTCGATGCGAAGGAGGAAAACGCCCTGTTGCTGGCGCGCAAAGAGCCAGTTGAAGAGAGCTGTACGCACTCCTCCGATGTGAAGAAATCCTGTCGGACTGGGAGCGAATCGGACACGGACCTGGTTCATAACGGCGTTGTTCCTTTACGAGATGTATTCGTTTGCGACATCTATACCATGCTGCGAAAATCCTTGTACATCGCGCCGGTCCTTCCATCTCCCGACGCCTTCTGCTATGACGATGATCAGAGATCTTTATGGCGGAACTGACGCAACCTGCCACAGTGCTTTCGGTGACCGACCTCACGCCTCACGTCCGCCAACTGGTGGTCAAACCCAAGACTACAAGAATTTCCTTTCAGCCTGGACAGTGGGTCTCCCTTAAACTGCCGGTAGGACCGAAGCCGCCGCTCAATCGTGCGTACTCCATGGCCGACCCCTCATCGCCCTATGCTGAGCTGACCCTGGTCTTCGACCGTGTTCCCGGCGGGCTTGGCTCCAATTATCTCTACCAATTGAAGTCGGGGGATGAAATCGCCCTCTCAGGCCCGTACGGAAAATTCATCCTCCCTCAAACCCTCGATCGGGAATTAGTGCTCATTGGGCGCTATACCGGCCTTGTGCCGATGCGATGCTTCCTCAAGCAGATGCTTGTGTCAAAAATTCACACTCCGGTCCGCCTGATTGCGGTGGCCCCGAGCGAAGACGAGAGCTTATTTCATCAGGAATGGCTCACCATGGCCATGCAGCAGCCCTCGTTCCGCTACCTTCCCTTGGTCGCTCAGAACGGCGAGGCTGAAGCCGTGGAGAAAACGCTGACGATACTCACGCCAATGGTCATGAGGCAGCCAAAAGTTGTGCCCTTGCTTTGCGGAACGAAAGCCTTTGTCCGTCCGCTCCGTGCATATTTTATGGAACAGGGTTACGACCGGAAGGAAGTGAAGGTCGAGACGTACGACTAAATAGCCATTCCAAAACCATTCCTCATCAGATACTTCTCGCGTGTAACCAAATACCGTTTGACGAATGACACCGCGACGAATGTTGCAGGATTAGTGCGCCTCTCGAACGAGATTCTTGTTGACGGCGGGGATCGCAACGACGACATCCTTCGTTCCGTTGGGCACACATTGGCAACCTAACCGGGACTGCAGTGTCGTCATGGGCGCCTCGTCCAACTGATCGTATTCATCGTCCGTGCCTTCATTACAAGATTCCAGCCCCTGCTTCACCAAGACGTGGCAGGTTGAACAGGCGCACACCCCACCACACACATGCTCCAGATCCACTCCGTGCCCCATCGCTATGTCCAGAATGCTGCCGGGGAGGCCGGTGTCTCCATGGGGAAGCTTTTCAGGATCGACGGTAACGGTGGTCGCGTCTCCGTTCGGCTGGATAAATGTGAGGGTATAGGAAACTTTTGGGAGCTCATAGTCCGTTTTCTCAATATAAGGGTTAGTTCCGCCCATGTACCGATTCCTTTCTACGCCATTGCCTAACGCTCATCCTGCCTTGACATCAGCGAAATCTGCGTGCTAGTCTTAGTCCGACCATATTGATCGGAGATCATTATAGTCTCCGATCATAAAGCTCGGCAATAGCAATGTTGAAGATTTCTAAAAAAGCTGATTACGCACTCATGGCCTTACAGCATATCGCGTCGGTCCAGTTCGGCGATATCACTCCTGGCCGTGTGGTCAATACAAAAGAGATCGCCGAGGAATACAACATTCCGTTGGAATTGTTGGCGAAGGTCCTCCAGGTGCTCTCAAAGAACGGCCTGATCGAAAGCCACAACGGCCCCAAGGGAGGCTATCTCCTCGCACGGAGCGCTGGACAGATCACCATCGCGCAGATCCTTGAAAGCATCGAAGGCCCGCTCGGGATCACCGACTGCTCTCACGAAAAAGAGGGAGAATTTTGCATGCAACGTGATCACTGTAACATTCGCACACCGCTGTTGAAAGTCCAAGACAGTATCGCCCAGTTACTGAACAACATGACGTTGGAAGACATGCTGGGCGGCACACCCCTTATTACGATTCAGTCTCCCTCGGCACAAGGAGTTGAACGATGAAGCTTCCCATTTTCCTCGACAACCATTCCACCACTCCCATGGATCCACGAGTCCTGGAAGCCATGCTGCCGTATTTCGTCGAGAAATTCGGCAATTCTGCCAGCCGCAACCACGCCTTCGGGTGGGCCGCGGAAGAAGCCGTGGAACAAGCCCGGAAACAGATTGCGAAGCTGATTAACGCCGACGGAAAAGAAATCGTCTTCACCAGCGGTGCCACTGAATCGGATAACTTGGCGCTGAAGGGCGTCATAGAGATGTACAAAGAGAAAGGCACCCACATCATCACATCGTCCACGGAACATCGGGCCGTGCTCGATACGGCCAAGTCCCTTGAAGCCAAAGGGCTGGCGACCGTGACCTATTTGCCGGTTGATAAATTCGGCATGGTGAATCCGCAGGACGTGCAGAATGCGATCACCGATAAGACGATCCTGATCTCGGTCATGCTGGCCAACAACGAGATCGGCACGATCAATCCCGTCCAGGAAATCGGCAAGATCGCGAAAGCGAAGGGGATCCTGTTTCACTGCGATGCCACGCAGGGCGTCGGCAAGATTCCCGTCGATGTACAAGCCATGGGCATTGATCTCATGTCTTTCACATCGCACAAGATCTACGGTCCCAAGGGAGTCGGTGCACTTTACGTGAGAAAGAGGAACCCTCGCGTTCGAATCGCGGCCCAGATGGACGGAGGAGGGCATGAACGTGGCATGCGGTCCGGCACCTTACCGGTCCCGTTGATCGTGGGATTTGGAAAGGCCTGTGAAATCTGCGAGCAGGAGATGACATCGGAAGCCGCGAAGTTGAGCAAGATGCGCGACCACCTGCAGGCCGACATCATGGCGGCGCTCGAAGAAAGTTATCTCAATGGCCATCCGACGAACCGTCTGCCGGGCAACCTCAACATTTCGTTTGCCTACGTCGAAGGCGAGTCGCTGCTCATGGGCATGAAAGACATCGCGCTGTCGTCCGGTTCGGCCTGCACGTCGGCCACACTGGAACCTTCCTATGTGTTGCGCGCACTCGGCGTCGGGACGGAGCTCGCTCACTCTTCGATCCGCTTCGGCTTGGGCCGTTTCAATACCGATGAAGAGATTGACTATACGATCAAGAAGGTTATTGAGGTAGTCACCAGGTTACGAGAAATGTCCCCGCTCTATGAGATGGCGAAAGAGGGCGTGGACCTGAAGTCCGTTCAATGGGCCGCGCATTAGCTGAGGTTGATACATTACGAATTTAAAACTGTAAATTTCGGAGGGCACTATGGCATACAGCGATAAAGTCGTCGATCATTTCTCCAACCCCCGCAACATAGGGAGCTTTAAGAAGGACGATGCCGACGTGGGCACCGGCATGGTGGGAGCCCCGGAGTGCGGCGACGTCATGAAGCTACAGATCAAGGTGCAGAACGATACGATCGTCGATGCCAAGTTCAAGACGTTCGGCTGCGGCTCGGCAATCGCCAGCTCCAGTTTGGCCACCGAATGGCTGAAGGGAAAGACGATCGAGGAAGCCCAGAAGATCAAGAATACGGACATCGTTCAAGAATTGAATCTTCCACCGGTAAAAATTCACTGTTCCGTCCTCGCGGAAGATGCCATCAAAGCGGCCTTGACCGACTATCAGAAGAAGGCTGACACTCAGTCGATCGATACCAAGTAACGTTTACGAAGGGAGTTTCCCATGGACACAACCAACGTAGAGACGCAGGCTCCGATCATCTCGCTGACCGACTCGGCGTTGAAGGAAGTCAAGCGGTTGATCAATGTACAAGGGATTGAAGAAGGCGGACTGCGCCTTGGGGTGAAGGGAGGAGGCTGTTCCGGCTTGAGCTATACGATTAATTTCGATGACAAGATCGGACAGTACGATCAGATCCATGAGATTGACGGTGTGAAAGTGATCGTCGACGCCAAGAGCGCGATCTATCTCCAAGGCACGCAATTGGATTATCAAAAGGACCTGATGGGCGGAAACTTCAAGTTCATCAACCCAAACGCCAACAAGACCTGCGGCTGCGGAGAATCGTTCTCCGCCTGATTCAAAACACAGGAGATCCCGACGAAGCATGGCGCGCGTCATGCCGGTTGTTTCTTTATGGCTAACGATCAATCCTCTCCCCATTCGGAGACCCGCCGCCAGCTGCAGATGGCCAGAAGCATGTGCTGGCATTGTCAATCCGAGATGTCGGGGGAATACTTCTGCGAGCGATGCGTGAAAGTCCAGCCGGTTTCGAAAGACGCCGACTACTTCACCTGCCTCGGAGTCCCACGGCGACTCACGTTAGACCCCAAAAAGCTGGAAGCCAAATTCTATGAATTGAGCCGTGCCTTTCATCCTGATTTTTATCAAACCAAGAGTCCGACGGAACAAACGATCAGCCTCAGCAACGCCGCCGTGCTCAATACAGCGTACCGGACGCTTCGTGATCCTATACAACGAGCGGAATACCTCCTGGCCCTCGAAGCCGGTTCAGTCAAGGATATCCGAACGTCTCCTCCCGCCGACCTCTTCGAGGAAATCCTGGAACTACAAGAGACCTTGGAGGAGTACAGAGCCTCGGATCGCGATTCGGAGCAAGGTCATCGGCTTCGCGCCACGCTTCAGACCGAGCAACAGACATTGGAAGGTCGCCGTGAAGACATGGAGTCGCAACTTCGGCAGCTTTTTACGGACTGGGATCAGCTACAGGACAGAGAAGAAGCCACGAGCCAGGCAAGGGCAGAGCGGGATCGAGTCTTAAAACACATGCGCGATTTACTGTCAAACCGGACCTACATCAACAACATCGTAAGCGATCTGGCAGCCACGATCGCCTAATGACATACACTTCAGCATCTTTGTCATGGCACGTATAGTCGGCATCGACCTCGGCACGACTAATTCACTGATTGCCTATATGAAGGACGGCCAGCCCTGTGTCGTGCCGGACCGCCACGGTCGGACGATGGTGCCGTCGGTTGTCGCCTTGACGGACAATGGTTTGATCGTCGGAGATTCCGCTAGGGAGCATTTGACGCGGAACCCGGAGCGCACCGTCTATTCGGTCAAACGGTTCATGGGAAAAGGGCTGGCGGATGTCCAAAGCGAGTTGGCCTATTTCCCATACCATCTCAGTGAAACCGGAGGGGTGATCCGAATCCGTTTGGGTCCAAAGAACTATTCGCCGCCGCAGATCTCCGCCATGATTCTCAAAGAATTGAAGCGACGCGCGGAAGCTCACCTCAGCGAAAGTATTACGAAAGCTGTCATCACCGTTCCGGCCTACTTCAATGACAGTCAGCGACAGGCCACAAAGGATGCGGGCCTCATCGCGGGGTTGGAAGTCCTCCGGATCATCAATGAACCGACCGCCGCCTCGCTCGCGTACGGGCTTCAGGAAAAAACGCAAGGGACGATCGCCGTCTATGACTTCGGTGGTGGGACATTCGATATCTCGATCCTGAAGTTGAAAGGCGGCATCTTTGAAGTACTGGCGACTAACGGCGACACTCACCTTGGCGGAGACGATCTCGATCGGGTGCTGGTCGATCTTTTTGCGGCAGAAATACGAGACCAGCGTGGGATTGATATCGGCAGTTACCCCGATCATATGCAGGCGGTCCGGTTAGAAGCCGAGCGGGCCAAGATACGCCTTTCTGATGAGCTCAAAACCGAGATCACCATCGAGCTCCCGGAGAACAGGGGATGCTTTACCAGAGAGCTGACACGTGATCAGCTCGAGTCTCTCGTAGTGGGGATCATCGAACGTACCTTAGCGCCCTGTCGCATTGCCTTAAAAGACGCCGGCCTCACCCCAAACGATATCGACGAGGTGGTGTTAGTGGGTGGCTCCACCCGCATGCCATTGGTCCGGCAACGCGTCGAAGCGCTGTTCGGGAAGGTTCCGCATTGCCATTTGAATCCGGACGAAGTCGTCGCGCTCGGAGCGGCCGTGCAAGCCGATATCCTGAGCGGCGGAACGACGGACATGTTGCTGCTGGACGTGACGCCCCTGTCTCTCGGCATTGAAACGATGGGCGGGGTCATGAGCAGCCTGATTCGCCGGAATACGACCATTCCAGCAAGCGCGAAGGAAATGTTCACCACCTATGTCGACGGCCAAACCGGAGTAGACATCCACATCCTGCAGGGCGAGCGCGAACTCGTCAAAGACAACCGGAGCCTGGCGCGATTCCGCCTCAAAGTGCCGCCGCTTCCGGCAGGGGTGCCCCGCATCGAGGTGACCTTCTTGATCGACGCGAACGGCATCTTGAACGTGACCGCAAAGGATATGCGGACCGGGCAAAGCCAGTCGATCGAGGTCAAACCCTCTTATGGATTGTCCGATACGGAAGTGGAGCGGATGATCGAGGACTCATTCAAGTTTGCGGCAGAAGACGTCGGCGCTCGGAAGCTGATCGAAGCTCGATTGGACGCCGACGCGTTGATAAAGACGACTGAGAAATCTCTGGCCGAAGCAGGACACCTCGTACCCACCGCGGAGGTCGATGGCATTCGGACGTCGCTCACGCAACTGTCCGCCGCAAAAGACGGGGCCGATGCTCGCGTCATCCGTGCGCGCATGGCAGAGCTTGAACAGGCCGCGACGCACTTGAACGTGGCAATGCTGGACGATTCGCTCAAAAAAAGTCTGCACGGAAAGAACGTATCCGACGTGTAAGACGGAGATCCCTTCCGGCACCACCACACACATCACGACCGATACGACTATGAGGGCATCATGGAGCTGAAGTGGCAAGACACCGAAGATATTGCGATACGCTTGGTCGAAGAACACCCTGAAACGGATCCGCTGACCGTACGGTTCACCGACATGCATGCTTGGATCGTGGCGCTAGCGGACTTTACGGACGACCCGAAGAAGTCGAACGAGAAAATCTTAGAAACGATTCAAATGGCGTGGCATGAAGAGTATCAGGACTCGAAATCGTAGCCAGGGCTATTCCACATCGCGCTCTTCCGTCGGTTGCCTCTCGGGAATTTGATCCATCTTGTAGAAATCGGTGGGGTCCACTCGCCGTTGGACGGATTGGGTGGGCTCACTTCCTTTTGAGAAAATCTCCACCGTTCCCTTTTCACTTTCTCCATCTGCTCCCTGTTCCGACTCCAGAAGGCCCGACGAGGCATCCACCTTCACAAACATAACACCGTCCGGAATTTCGAACGGCACGACGGGAAGCTGTTTGAGCGCTTCTTTCACAAAGGCCATCCAGATCGGCAAGGCCGCGCGAGCGCCGGTCTCACTTGGACCGAGGGAACGGCGGTCATCAAACCCGACATACACGCCGGTCACCAAGTTCGGTGTCCCCCCAATAAACCAGGCGTTGATGTAGTCGTTGGTCGTGCCGGTCTTCCCCGCAATGGGGCGTTCCAAAACCTTCGCAGCTTGTCCGGTTCCCTTCTGCACAACCTCTTCCATCATGTTGGTGATCAGATAGGCGGTTTCTTTCGTGATCACCTCACGAGGTTCAGGCTCGACCGCCTCGAGCGTCTTCCCGGAACTATCGCTGACCGATTTGATGGCAAAGGGCTCCGTTCGACTCCCCTGATTGAGAAACACGCCGTACACCGAGGTCAATTCCATCAACCCAATCGACGAGGAGCCGAGCCCCAGAGACAGGTCAGAAGGGAGCGGACTCGTGACCCCGACCAATCGAGAAAACTCGATCACATTCTTCACCCCGACCTTGTCCAACAACCGAACCGTCGCCAGATTGTGCGACTGCGCCAGCGCATCGCGAAGGCTCACCATGCCGTGAAATCTCCGCCCATAGTTTTCAGGCTTCCAAATCTTGTCTTCCTCTTCTTGCTCATACACCACCGGAGCGTCGAGAATCTGCGTGGCCGGGCTTAACCCCTGGCTCATCGCAGTGGCATAGATAAGGGGCTTAAATGCGGATCCGGGCTGCCGATGGGCTTGGACGGCGCGATTATACTCGCTGCGAGAAAAATCATACCCGCCCACCATGGCCCGTATCGCACCGACCTTCGGGTCGATCGCTATCAAGCCCCCTTCGACAATCGGCGTCTGCTCCAGGGTGAGGTGGATCCCATCTTTCGTCATCTTCTTGATCCCAACTTCGATGACATCTCCCGGCTTCAGAATCTGTTTCAGATTCGGGTTGACCACGAAGTCCACTGCGGGATCAAACCCTTTCAGCATCCGCTTGGCCCACGCCATGTCGTCAAACGCCAGCTTCGCAGCGAATGATCCGACCTGAACCACATAGTGATCTTTGGCAACCTTGAGCACGACCCCTTCTTCCACACTTCCCGGCTTTAACGGCTGACCCGTCGAGGTCATGTCCGAAAGTTTGAACGTGGCTAAGTCGACGGTGCGGTGCGGCCCTCGCCACCCTTCGCGTTTGTCCAGCTCACGGATGCCGTTCAAGAACGCGGCTTCTGCCGCCCGCTGCATCTCGATGTTCAAGGTCGTGTAGATCTGGAGACCGCCCTTGTACACCATCGACTCCCCGTATTTCGCCACCAGCAATTGACGGACATATTCGACGAAGTACGGAGCGAGATGCTCGCTCCCAGGCCGGTGGAAATTCAGCGTGTCCTGAGCAGCCGCTTCCCGCTCCGCCGCCGTGATAAATCCAACTTCCTCCATGCGACTGAGCACATGTTCTTGCCGCTTCTTCGCCAACTCGTAGGCCGTGAATGGAGAAAACCGGCTGGGGGATTTCGGCAGCCCCGCCAAGAATGCGGATTCAGCCAGGGTCAGCTCTCTGATGTCTTTATCAAAATAGGAGCGGGCCGCTGAACCGACTCCGTAGGCCCCTTGCCCAAAATAGATTTGGTTCAAATAGGTTTCGAGAATTTGTTCTTTCCCCGAGACGGCTTCCATCTTGTAGGCCAAGACGAGCTCGCGAATTTTTCGCTCATAGGAACGTTCGGACGACAGAAACAGCGACCGCGCCAACTGTTGCGTGATCGTGCTGGCGCCCTCCACCTTTCTCCCGCCGTGCCGAATATTGGTCCACGCGGCTCGCAACATCCCAATGTAGTCCAATCCGGGATGCTCAAAAAACCGCGCGTCCTCCGTGGCGATCACCGCTTGGGTCAACGTCTTGGGGATTTCTGAGATCGGGGTCAAAATGCGGCGTTCGATGAAAAACTGCCCGATGGATTGACCATCATCCGAGTAGACCGTGGTGACCAAGCTGGGTTGGTAGTTCTGAAGCAGGTCGAGTGATGGGAGATCATTCGCAAAATGCCACACGACCCCTACGGCAGTCGTGGCACCGATAATGCTGACCGCCACCAGCCCGATCAGCACGACCTGCCACCGGCGCAGCCCTCTGCGCGGCAGTTTCTGGATCATTTCGACAAATCGATCATCTCTCGGCATCGGTTATAGAGTCCTGTAAACGTGAGTCTGAGGTCAGCAAGACCTTACAATGCGTCTTCTGAAAACTCAAGCAAGACGCTGATCGTGCGCACCACAAGGCATCTGACCGCTCAAGCGTCTCGTCTTGCCCATCCAATCTATACCCTGTCCCTCACGCCAAAAAAAATATTTTGCTTCCGAAAAGATTCTACCCATAGTACGAATACGGCAGAACAGCCGGCAGCGGAGCAAGACCACACATCCGCCACTCAGATACGCGCCGCAAGTGTGAGTCCAACCACGCACTATCGGCGCGAGTCGGTTGCCGACCGCCAAGAGGTTCGCGCAAAGAAGCTCCACCGATACCAGGGAGAGAGACATGCAGAGTGCGCCCTTGCCAGAGAACGAAGCCGCTCGCCTCGCTGCATTACAACAATACGAGATTCTCGACACGCCGGCGGAAGAAGGCTTTGACAACCTGACCCAGCTTGCCGCCCAGATCTGCGGAACCCCGATCGCCTTGGTCAGCCTCGTCGATGCCCATCGTCAATGGTTCAAGGCGAAGGTGGGTATCGAGGCTCAGGAAACCTCCCGCGACATCGCCTTCTGTGCCCACGCGATCCATGGCAACGATCTGTTCGTCGTCCCGGATGCCAGCCAAGACGAACGGTTTGCCGACAATCCCCTCGTCGCAACGGACCCGAACATTCGCTTCTATGCCGGGATGCCCCTCGTGACTCCGACCGGCTATGCCATGGGCACTCTCTGTGTGATCGACAAGACGCCTAAACAGTTGACCGATGAACAAATGGACGCGCTCCGACTGTTGGGCCGACAAGTGGTCAGTCGGCTGGAGCTGATACGGCATCAGAGCGAACTCGAACACAGCCACGCGAGGCTCGAAGAGAGTGAGCGGACGAACGCGAACATCATCCGTGCGATCGAGCACGGGTCGGAAGGGATCGCGTTCTTGAACCAGGACGGCTGTTACACCTATATGAATCAGATCCATGCCGCCATCTACGGATACCAGCCGGAGGAGTTGATCGGCCGATCATGGAAGACCCTCTACGCACCAGAGACCATCACCCAGATTGAACAATACTATTTCCCGATACTCCTACATATTGGTCATTGGGCCGGCGAGGTCCAGGGCCTCAGCAAGTCAGGACACCCGGTCGACGCTGAAATCTCGCTCGTCTTGTCAGACGACAGACAGGAGTCTGATCGCTGGCTGATCTGCACCTGTCGCAATATGACTGAACGCGTGACGACACAGCGACAGCTCGAAGCTCATAAGAAGAGGCTGGACCAGGCCCAAGCGCTCGCCCATGTCGGAAGCTGGGAGTGGGACATGGTGACGGGGATCTCATCCTGGTCGGACGAACAGTGTCGCATCTTCGGCTATGCTCCTGGCGCGATCACGCCCACGGACGACACCTTCCGTGGGGCCATCCACCCCGACGATCGAGCCAGAGTGTTCAAGATCGTTGAAGACGCGATCGAACAGAAACGCTCGTACAAGGTGATCTGCCGCATCCTTCGCCCGAGCGGAGAGTCTCGCTATGTCCTCTGTCGCGGTACGGTAGCCAGTGATTCGGAGGGCCGCCCAACACGTGTGGCGGGAACGGTTCAGGACATCACCGAGCAAAAGACGATGGAACAGATCACCACCGACACCATTCACCGGTTAGACTTGGCCACGAAATCGGGTGGCATCGGCGTGTGGGACTATTACATCCCTGAAAACAAGTTGGTCTGGGACAAGCGGATGTACGAACTCTATGGATATACGGATGGCGACTTTCCCGGCGCCTATGAAGCCTGGACCACCCGGCTCCATCCTGACGATAAACCACAGGCCGAGGCCGCGCTGCAAGCGGGCATTGAGGGACGAGGTCAATTCGACACAGAATTTCGAGTGGTTCTGCCGGACGAAGTCGTCCGCCATATCAAAGCCTCCGCTATTGTCCTTAAGGACGAAGCGGGCAATGCGGCCCGGATGATCGGGATCAATTACGACATCACCGCCCGCAAGCAGGCCGAGGCGGCCATTCGGGAGCAGGAAGCGCGCCTTCGGGCCATCGTCGACCATGCGGCCGATGGCATCATTACCATCGACGAGCGGGGCACGATCGCGAGTTTCAATCCAGCCGCGGAACGATTGTTCGGCTACCATGCCAACGAGGTCATCGAGCAAAACGTCAAGATTCTGATGCCGGAGCCCTATCGGAGTGAACACGACGGCTATCTGGCGAACTATCACCGGACTGGACAGGCCAAAGTCATTGGAACCGGCAGCGAGGTGGTGGGCCGGCACAAAGACGGGTCGGTCTTTCCCCTCGAACTTGCCATCAGCGAGATGCGGCTGGGCGATCGCCGATTCTATACCGGCCTACTCCGGGACATCACCGAGCGGAAAGCCGCCGAGTCGAAGCTGGAGCAGGCGGCACGGGACATGGAAGCCCGCAATCAAGAACTGAGGGAGGCGCATAAGAAATCCCTGGCGGCCACGAAGGCCAAAAGCGAGTTCCTCGCCTCGATGAGCCATGAGATCCGTACACCTATGAACGCAATCGTCGCCATGGCAGACTTGCTCCACGAAACACCACTCTCAAAGGAACAGCAGGAGTATGTCGGGCGATTCAGCCGTGCCGCGACGAGCCTGCTTGATTTGATCAACGACATTTTGGACATCTCCAAGATCGAAGCAGGCCAATTGGGCCTTGAATCTCTCACCTTCGACATCCACGATCTCATCGATACGATCGGCGAAATGATGGCCATCCGCGCCCACGCCAAGCAGCTTGAAATCGCGACCTTTGTGCATCCGGACGTCCCGACCTGGGTATCGGGCGACCCCACGCGCCTGCGTCAGGTGCTGGTCAACCTCGTCGGCAACGCTATCAAGTTTACGGAACGAGGCGAAGTGGTCCTCCGTGTCGAGCCGAACCAGCCCGATCCAGGAACGCTCCGTTGCTCGATCTCCGACACAGGGATTGGGATTCCGGCAGACAAAGTCGAGTCGATTTTCGAAAGCTTCACACAGGTCGACTCATCCACGACGCGGAAATACGGCGGCACCGGACTGGGTCTGAGTATTTCCAAACGCCTGGTGGAACTCATGGGGGGCCATATCGAAGTCGACAGCACCGAGGGCCTCGGCAGCACCTTCTCGTTCGTCGTCCCCCTTCCGAAAGCCTTTATCCCGCGCACCGCTTCACCGTCACCCGCTCCTGATCTTCGTAACCGCCGCCTCCTCATCGTGGATGACAGCGAGACCAATCGAATGATCGTCCGGGAACATCTCAAGCAGTTCGGACCCGCATTAGTCGAGGCCGACGACGGCCCATCAGCTTTGAGGGCTTTGGACCAAGCCCAACGGGATGGAAGGCCCTTTGATCTTGCAATCTTGGACTATCACATGCCCAACATGGATGGACTGGACCTCGCACGGGCCGTTCGCGAACGGAAAGACTACGCCTCCTTGCCCCTGGTCATGTACGTCTCGGACATGCGGGGACATTCCTCAGAGAGCGCGCGCGAACTGGGTATTGCCAGCTGCGCCTACAAGCCTGTCAGCCGCAAGCGGCTGCTGGAGTCGCTGGCCATCGCGCTGAATCAGACGCCAGTTGTGCCAGACCGACAACTATCGGCGGCGCATCAGGAGTCCACCTCCCTGCTGTCCTGTCGCATTCTGCTGGTGGAGGACTTGGAAGACAATCGCGATGTGATCGCCCTCTTTCTGAAAGACACCCCCTATCAATTGGACATGGCGGAGAACGGGACCGTGGCTCTGCAGAAGTTCCAGACCGGCGCCTACGATTTGGTGTTGATGGACATGCAGATGCCGGTCATGGACGGTCTCGAGGCGACGGCGGCCATCCGCCAATGGGAACGGGAGCAGCAGCGCAGGCCGACACCGATCGTGGCGCTGACGGCCAATGCGTTCAAGGAAGAAGTAGACAAGAGTCTGGCCGCTGGCTGCACGGCCCATGTGACGAAACCGATCAAGAAGAAGACGCTCCTCACGACGATCACTCATTATGGAAACGCCTCAGCGGACAAAGCGGCCTAGCGCCAGGATTCATCAATGAGCGACCACCCCTCAGGAAACCAGCCGGCCCTGCTGCTCGTCGAGAATGAACCGGATACGGCACGTCTCGTCACGCTGATCATGGTTGTGGGATGACTGAGCAGCGGGTGCACCAGACAACGCTGGAGCCGGATGGATCTACCCTGCGATGGCTCCCCTGGACCATCGGTCTCCTCTGTGTCACCATTTTCGGGATAGATTTTCTCACCCCTCTGGGCATCGCCACCCCCATGCTCTACCTGTTTCCACTGGCCCTCACAGTAGGAACTCGCAAACCCCAGGTTGCATGGGGAGTCGCACTCCTGTCTAGCGGTTTGACCCTTATTGGATATCACACCTCCGTTTCTGGCGGGGTTGTGCCCTTCGCCGTCATCAATCGAAGCTTCAGCGTCGTCGTGTTCTTCGCCGCCGCCATGCTGATTCAGCTATTCATACAGCACCTCAAGAGGGTCCGCTTGGTTGAAGCCAATGAAGCCCTTCTCGCAAAAACGCAAATCCAGGTCGTCGAATCCGCCCCCAACGGCATGCTCCTCGCCAACCAGGCCGGTGTCATTACCATGGTCAATACCCAAATCGAGCACCTGTTCGGCTACAGCCGCCAGGAGCTCCTGGGCCAACCCGTGGAAGTATTGATTCCCGAACGTTTCAAAGCCCGGCACCCCGAGCAGCGCACCGCCTTCTTTCACTCGCCCTCGACCCGCTCGATGGGCGCAGGCCGTGAGCTCTTCGGCCGCCGCAAAGACGCCTCGGAGTTCCCCTTGGAGATCGGCCTCAACCCGATCCAGACCCCGCAAGGCCGGCAGGTCTTGGCCGCGATCGTCGACATTACCGATCGCAAGACAGCGGAACTCAAATTGCAGCAGGCGGCAGCCGACCTAGCAGGCTGCGGAAAAACTCTTGTGTTCTCTGTTCCCTCGGGGTAGATAGGCCAAACTCTTTCACCAGCACCCCACGGGAGGTTCACGATGCGTGGTCAGGATACTCAGCAAGCCGGGCTGTTTC
>JAOUMR010000110.1 GCA_029881435.1 Nitrospira sp. | reverse complement strand
AAAGCGGAGCTTCGGATAGAGCGGTGACGTCGGAGCTGGACGGACGCGCATGCCAACCTCCTGGGTTGCCAAGAGAATCTGGCCACCGATTCTACCTCAATTCCAAATCAACTGCGGAATCCGGGATTATCCCGAAACGCGAACAGCGGGCAACGCCTCAGTGATGGCGAAGGCCCGTGCCTTGACTTTGCCAACGACAATTCGCCACAGTACTGTCCTTCCTGAAGGGTGGTTCATGCCACAATCCTCTCGAGATACCTCCACCTCGCTCCTCGGAGTCTATCAGGAACGAAGCCCGTCGCCGAGTCTTGATATCTTTGTCTCCTGCTACTGGCAAGCGATGGACTCGCATGATCCCACGCTACCCCTTTATACCTGCCACAGTTCTCTGGGAAGCGGACTGGTTTGTGTTGCTGAAACTTGGGGAGAGTGAACTTGGCTTTCTGCTCCCGAACCAGCCCTCGCAAGCGCCTCTCTTTCAGGACGCCTTTTCTGGGCACGGGCTCTGGGTGACCATTGAGGTAGCCGACGTCGATGCCGAACACGAGCAGCTGGTGGCAAAGGGGCTACCAATCGTCGTTTCACTTCGGAACGAAGCCTGGGGCGACCGTCACTTTGCCGTTGTCGATCCCAATGGAGTTGGAGTGGATATTGTCACCCGGCTCCCGGCCTCGTAGCTGTCATCGATTGAGACGGAGTCTACCTTATAGATTTGCGAGCGATCTTGGATTTTCGCTTCTTCGGCGGCTTTGATTTTGCGCACTCGACTGCCTCGTCAAGCCATCCGGCGATGGCCAGCGGCTGTACGATAGCCGAATTCACTGACGAACAGGAAGCCTTTGAGTGGCTTGCCAGTGAAATCCATTTCATGAGCGTGCGGTTTCGAGAGGAGCGTTTCGTAGCGGTCCGGCATGACACGAACCATGAGGCGATCCTTTTCGACCACGCAGCACATGTGATCGTTGACCATGAAACAGAGCCCACCGAACATGCGTTTTTCTTCCAGACCCTTTCGGCGTTTAAAATACCCTCGGATTCGTTCCGTCAATCGTTCGTTGCACGCCACGTATCCCTCCGCCACTCCCATTCATCAAGATATCAATCGAGAGCCGCACAATGGATCGAGGCTCCCATTTTGGTATACTGCGTTCCATCATGTCACCAGATGGACCAGCTCCGCCGCCGACTGCGCGAGAGCGGCGAGATTACTATCGGATCACCGTCACCCTGCCCATTCGGTTACAACCCGAAACAGACGTGCCCGAAGGGGACATCACTGAGAAATCCGTGAACCTGAGTGCCGGTGGTATCGGCTTGGTGGTCACCACACCCTACCAGGCCAACGAGGTGCTTGCCTGCACGTTGCTCCTCCCCAATCAAGAACCCTTTACCCCCTCCATTGAAGTCTTGCGGGTTGATCCCCTTCCCTACCCACCGAATACCTATCGCCTCCACGCACGCTTTATCAGATTGACCTCGGAGGAGCGAGAAATGTTGGTCCGGTGTATTCTGCAGCTACAGCGTGTGCACCTCAACAAGCACTATTCTGCTTGATCAAGCCCAGTGATCTCTCCGTTCAACCCACGTTACAGATGAGGCTGTTCCGTCGCCCCACCAAAGGGGGGTTCATTCTCATGGGAGCGGCCATCTAGACTGGGCCACCGTGGAATTGACACACCTCTATCAGCGGCACCACTATCGAGTCCTGCTTCCCGTGCCATACCCCGTCATGTTTTCCGATGCCCAGACCATCGCGGAAGGGAAAGTGACGAATCTCACGGTGTTCGGCTGCGCGATTGAATGTGACAATCTCCTCCCAAAACAGACGACGCTCCGTGTGCGGCTGATCCTCCCTGATCACGCACGGTCACTTCCAGTTGAAGAAGCGGAGGTTCGATGGGTCCAGGGGAATCGAATGGGCCTGCAGTTTCACAAGGTGGAGCGGGCCGCAGACTTTCGACTGCATGGGTTTGTATGGGATCGTATGGTCGAGCGGTTTCGAACGATCATTCAGGACGGGCTTTCAACTCGTTGATCCTGATTCATCCCTCGTTTCCCCACCATGGCAAGGCACAGTAAGCCAATGGCAATCCAGACCAGCTCACGAAATCGCCTCAGCAGCGCGAATGTGATACCGGTCACGTCGCTGTAGCCGAAGGCTTGCAACAACAAAAGATTGCCGGCGTCTTGAGCGCCCAGACTTCCGGGGATAAAAAATGACCCGCCCTTGATAAAAACAGCAAGCGCCCCAATGGAAATGGCTGCCAAGAAGCTCACCGAACCACCGAGAAAATAGATAATCCCAAAGACTTCCAGCGATTCGGCCAGCCAACCGAAAAAGTACACTCCGGTCGATGCGAGAAACGCTCTCTTGTGGTGACGGTAGAAATTCAGAATCGTCTGATCGATCGAGCGCAGGTGTTCTTCCTGCGCTTCCAACGTTCTGATCCTCACACCCAGCTTCTTGACGATCGACAGAATCGACGCAAAGAGTCCACGATGCTGAATAAAGACAAACCCAGCAATTGAACATACCAGTAGTCCGACACTCACCAACGCAGCTGTGATCGTCTGTCCCGCCGAACTGCCGGCACCCAACAGTAAAAATCCAAGGGCGATCCCCATAAGGATAAAGAACACCTCGGCAATCGTCATGGTTGTTTTGGCAATGACGACAGACGCAGCTCCTTCCGCCATCGGAACATTATGCTGTTTCAGCAGGTATGCCTTCAGTGGTTCGCCCCCCAAGTAGGCCGTTGGGGTGGTCATGTTCACGACTTCACCGGCCGTCCGAATCGTGAACAACCGCCAAAATGCCACCGCTTTCCCGGCCGGCCCTAGGACTATCTTCCAGCCATAGGCTTCGATTGTATACATGAGCACGGACGGAATGAGGATGATCAACAAGGTGACCGGACCGAGTTGCGACGCCGCCTCGTAGATATGGCCGGGTCCGACACGCCAAACGAGAAGGCCGAGAACGGCAAGACCGAGGGCGAGTAGAAAATACCTCAACACGTGGTCAGTGGTGTAGGCGTCGCATTCATTGTCGAGGCACAGCTATCGAGGATGGGCGGATGACCCAGACCATCGCGCCGGCAAAGAGCAACGAGCCGGCTGCTGCAAAGATGAGAAACCAATATAATTGATCGAAGAGCGCAAACCCCAGCAAGGCTGCCGAGAAATCCCGACTCGCGACATTCCTCAACAAGGTATCGGCCCAGGCTGCATGGGCTGGAGATTTCCACCCGCTCATCGTTTTGATTTTCTGCGCCTTTTCGACCAAGAAAAATGAAACGGCGTTCCCCACGACCGCCGCAACACCGAGTGCGAGAGGAACCCACTCATCATCTTGTCCAATTTTCGTGGTATAGAGCCCCACGGCGATGCCTGCAAAAATCGCCATGTGCACGATGTTGTCCAGGACGAGATCCAGCCACGCGCCGAACGGCGACTCCGTAAAGGTCAATCGCGCGACTTCCCCATCACAACAATCGATGACGGCCGCCAATTGAAATAAGACTGCCGCCACAACCCCGGCGCTGTACGTACCAAGCCCAAATCCGGCAGCGGCGACCAGACCGATGAGTCCAGCAAGCGCGGTGATGGAATTCGGCGAAAGCCCGATGGCGAGAAACAGGCGCGTGAACCAACGAGACAACTTCCGATTGAAGTACCGGTCAACAAACCCTTCAAATTCCCCCTTGAGGGAGTTGTATAGTTTGTTTTCCGCTGTGTCCACATCGGACAAGGTGCGAACCTCTTGATACCAGGTACCCCGCTTCGCTTCAGCTGTAACGACCCGTACTCGTCCGTCTGCAGCGGCCCGCTCGATCCACTGGCGGATCGGAGGGCTACCTTTCTCATTCGCCGCTTGATTCGCCGCGCTCATGAGGCTTGCTGGAACAACCACAAGCTCTGCAACGCGCACGGTTGACTCCTCCAAGCGCGTCGAGGCAACGGTCTTCGAACGACCGGACGGCATTGTCAAGGACACACCATGCATCATCGGTTGCTCGAGTTGATCCTGTCGGGATTGCGCGACCACGATCGATTGGCCATCTCGCACGTCGCGCCGCAGTTGTTCGATTAACTCACGAGAAAATACGCTATTGATGCTGGCAACCAGCGCAAAGCCATGCACTTCCGCAGCCAATGATTCCCATGTCCGAGGATCGTCGAGTGGAAACTCACGAGTCGGCATCCAGCGGACGGGAATCGTGACACGCGGTCCTTTTCCCAACGCCAGCTTGAGTTGTTCTTCCTCCGAACCAGAGAGCACGATTAGCTGACGAATCCCCGCCCGTTGCAGGGTCAGCACCGTGCGCTGAAAGAGTCCGATGCCCACGACACTTGCCAGAGGACCCAGCTGACCGATATCCGGCCCAATCGGTCCGCCGAACACTCCAACGGAAGGCAGGAGAATCGCCGTCGCCAATCCTTGAATCTCTGCTCTCCGTTGGAGAATACTCTTACTCATGGGCTCCCATTCAGCGATGCTTGACGATCACGCCCGCCCCCCCAATCGTGCACTTCTAACATCGTACCACAGGGAAGACTTTCTCATAATCTTGGCCAAACTTCCAACTCAGCTTTCTTTACGTCATCGATGAAATCAATTTCAGTCCAAGGGAGTCCTCCGATTTTTTCATGACCGACTCGTACGTCCTGAAAATACGCCAGTAGGGCATCTTCGTACTCCATATCCCATATCCCTCTGTCGATGTAGTCGCGGAGCGAGGAGATGACACGCGGCGTGTCGGCATGCCGAACCCTCAAAAATCCCACGCCCTCGCCGGCATAGTCATATTGTTCCGGCATTTTTTTCGTCAGCGCAATCACGCGGCCACCCGCCACAACCACCATAGATTCTTCACCGGTTTGCTTCACAGTTTCATCCATCAGCAGCACGTTCTCATGGGGCGACGAGACCAACCGTCGAAGAATTTCCCGATGGAACAGTACATCCGCATCCATCACAATGGTATCGTCGTCGAACGCGGTTCGGGCAATCCACAGCGATGAAATGCTGCCTCGGTGAAACTGTTCGTTAACCAAGAACGTGACGTTGAGACCACACGAATCCTGTTCGACCACCGCGCGAATCATCTCCTGCTTGTACCCGACAACGATGTCCACCCGACGAATGCCGACGCTCGATAGGGACTGCAGATAACGATGCAGGAGCGATCGACCGCCGATCTCAATGAGGCACTTGGGGCGATGTTGCGTAATCTCCCACAAGCGTTTCCCGACTCCGGCTGCCAGAATAATCGCTTTCATACGGGTTTACACGCCTGTTCAAACGCATCGAGAAATCCGCCGAACTGTGTTTCGGTCAATGCCCCCATATTAGCAACGCGGAAGATCTTGTTTTCTAGATTTCCTTGTCCGGCATAGATCACATAGCCTTGCTGTTTGAGCCGGTCATGCAGCGATTGGTATGTCACTCCATCAGGCAGGTGATAGGCCGTAATGGTATTGGATTGCCGATCCGCGGGAAGAAGAGCCTTCACGCCAAGCGACGCCATTCGTTCACGGATCAGCGTGGCCATCTTCTTGTACCGTTGGACGCGATTGGAGACACCCTCTTCGAGGAGTTCATCAAGGGCCTCATCGAACGCGTAATAGACTTGTACCGCCGGCGTGAACGGAATCGTACCTCGCCCTTCATTGTCGATGTAATGTGTCAGATGGAGATACCACGACCGCTTTGGATACGATCGCATTTTCTCAATGAACCCCTTTCGCACCAGCACGAACGAAACGCCTGGGAACCCTTGAATGCATTTCCCAGCCGTACCCGCCACCATGTAGATATGCGACTTGGCGATATCGAGCGCTTCTCCGGCAAGCGCACTGACGGCATCCAGCACAAACACGCGGTTCTGGTTATCGACAATCTCTGCGATCTCGCGAACAGGATTCAGGAGCCCTGTCGTCGTTTCATGATGCACCATGCCGACCACATGGACTTCCTGATGTTGACGTAACGCGAGCAGCAGCCTTTCCGGATCCGGCCGAACCGTCCATTCATTTTTCAACTCACTCACGCCCAAGCGATGAAGCCCAATGATCTGGGACATTCGCTCTCCATACACGCCGTTGTTGAGGATGAGTATCCGTCGACCATGCGGGAGCGACGACATCAAGGCGGCTTCGACAGCAGCCGTCCCTGACCCCGTCATCACAACAGCGACATAGTCCGACTCAGCTCCAGGGACGAACGCTTTGAGCAGCTTGGTTTGGATCCGATGCAGCAACCCTGAAAATTCATCTTCTCGGTGGCAGATATCTGGACGGAGTAGAGCTTGTCGTACTCGTTCGGAAACATTTACCGGCCCAGGATTCAGGAGAACCACGCTTTTCTCCTTCCACTTTTAAATGGCATAAATAGATTTCCGCTTATCGTGCGCGGCCAAAGAGCACATAGGAAACTCGTGGCGCCATTATCCTTCAATCGCTTTCATAAACCGACGGGTCATCTCTGGCGGCTCGTGCAGGACACGACCAGCATCTTCCACAAATTCATTGACTTTGATAAGCAGCATACTGGGCCCATCCATTTTCAGCATGTCTTTGAATTCGTAGACAAGATCGTCACGATCCAGTACCCGCTCGACATTCACATAGCCTGCCGACTTCGCCACTTTCTCCAGTGGCACGACATTTGATATCGTCGGCTGATTCCCCGTCGTTCCATATACTTCGTTATCGAACACCACATGGATGAAGTTCTTCGGTTTCAAAGCCCCGACGGTCGCAAGCGTGCCCATGCCCATGAGGACGTTTCCGTCGCCATCGAAGGTGATGACCTGCTTATTCGGCTTAGCAAGTGCAACACCGAGCGCGATCGCCGGCGCATTGCCCATTGAACCGATCATGTAGAAATGGGTGGGGCGGTCCGCTATCTTGTGGGCCTCGCGAGAAGGAAACCCATTACAGATAATGACGGGTTGGTCGGTCAGCAAATCCAACAAGGCTGCCATGGCCTGCGCGCGACTGATTAAGGTTCCCTCTTCTGGTCTCATGGGTGCAACCCCTTCACCACGCCCTTTGTAATAAAGAGCGCAACGGGAATCTGTTGCTTCATAAATGTTTCGGCGACCCATCGGAAGTCTTCGATGGCCGTTTTTTCGGTGAGCGTCCGGTGTGGAATTCTAACGGTATCGAGCAATTGCGGCATGACGTCGCCCATCACCAGATGTTCCGGGGCATCCTTCCCTCCTTGGCCTCTCCATGAAACGATCAGCACGCAGGGTTGCCTATAGATCATATTGAGTGAAATGAGGGTGTTGAGCGAAGTTCCGAGACCTGAATTCTGCATGAGGACGGCCGGAGTTTTTCCAGCCATGTATGCTCCGGCGGCCATCCCAACTGCTTCATCCTCTCGAACTGCAGGAGTGTACAGCCGGCGATTCATCAACTCCGCGATGATGCCCCCCAGGATTGAATCCGGTACTCCGGTGAAAAAGTTGACCCCCATATCCTGCATGGCTTGCACAAACACATCGCTTTCAATCACTGGGTTCTTCTCCTCGACTTAGTCGACAAACGCCTTCCAAAAACGGCGCATTATAAGATAGGGGTTGCCACGTTCTCAAGGATGATCGGTGATTGTCTTTGGATGGTCCTCGTGCTAGCGTGAGTATATGTAAGGTTCTCTCCGATCCGCCAGCATATATGAGCCATCCATCCCATCGTACGATGCATATCTGGCCGCTATTCACGCTGTTCACAATCATGCTCGGCGTGGACGTAGCATGGGCGGTTCCCATGACGAACGATCCGAAAGGATTTTGCGATATTCCTTGGGGGACTGCTTTATCCTCTCGCCAGGACCTGGAAACCATCCGTTCAAGCCCGCATATCGTCGAATACCTCCACAAGGAAGGGCTCTCCTCGTTTGCTGGAGCTGAAATAATCAGCATCCTCTATGTCTCATGGGATGATCAATTTGCACGCGTGGTCATCCGTTATGAAGGTGAACAGGTCCATAAACAGGTGTTGGGCCATTTAGAAGGCCGATTCGGACGACTCGATCGAATTCCTGGGCAAATGGCACGGGGGCTCACCCAGCAGTACAATTGGCGCGGCACCGATACCGAAATCAATCTGACCTATCAATCTGCTACGGAGCGAGGTTACCTCTTCATCGATAGTCGCACCCTTGCACCTCGGTTCAACGATGACATCACCGATTCCGCAGAGTAAGCTGTATGCGTACCTACCAAGCTGAGCAGCTCACACGGTTCTTCGCATTATTGTTCTGTCTGCTCGTGTCTGGGACTCCCGCTGCGGGTGTCCCCATCGTGAACGATCCAAGTGGATTCGAAGGCCTGCCCTGGGGGACCATCCTGTCGGAGACGGAGCAATTCATGAAGATCGAGGATTCAGGTCGCATTCAAACATATGAGCTAAAACATCGCCCTCCCATGCTTGGCACGACGGTAGTCGACTCTCTCCGATTTACAACATTTGAGAACAAGCTTGGCCGGGTGACTGTTCGCTACAGCGGCAAAGAAGGTCATGAGGACATCATGCGCTACCTTCAATCGAAGTACGGTCCACTCGATCGAACACCGGGACAAATCGCCGTCGGCTCAGTGAAGGTGTATGCTTGGCATGGCTTTCATACGGAGGTGACGTTGCGGTTCGAAAACAGGCTTGATCGTGGCATCATCTTTTTCGAGAGTCGGACGCTTCCTGAAAAACTCGCTGACGAGACCTCGGCGACGGCCTTCTAATCTTCTTGAGACTTTCTCAGCACTTGCACTGTTATCCGTCACACACTTTCACCTCATCCGAGCTTCCTTAACAATTGTCCCCGAACGGAGAACCAAATTTAAAAGACTGGGCCATTCGGATGAGTTGGCACACCGCCAGGACCTGAGTCGACACCACCATTCCATACGCCGACAAACATCCCTAAGCCGCATTGCTGAATTGATTAGGAGAGAGTAACCCATGAGGGTATGATGATGCCTTACGATGATGAGCCGGAAGCCTTACGTGCCGTTAGATAACCGCTATGCTGAACGTGTAGCTGTCACCTGTCGGGTTCGCTATGTTGGCGAAGTTCCAACACAGCCTCACCAAGGAGAAGGGCTCACAAAAAACATATCGGTTTCCGGATGCAAGGTCATTAGCGACCGTCCAGTCACCCGTGGGACATTATTGACTCTGACTATTGCACTTCCAGATGGATTACCGCAACTTACCTTAAAATCAGCGCATGTCGTATGGGTATCTGGCTGTCAGTTTTCCGTCCGATTCATGGACCTGAACCGGGAGTACCGAAAGCGACTCCAATCATTCATCTGGAAAAGCATTTCCCACACCACCGTGAGTGATCAACGAACTCGCTTTCGACTGATGTAGCTCCCCGCCAGGCTATTGATAGATGCCGCAGAGAGCGTATCGCCTTTAAGAGCCCACAAAAGGTCTTTCATCACTCCGCCTCCGTTCCGAATAGATTCTCTCCCCAGGGTGTGTCGCCACCACCTGGTTACCCCCCTTCTGACCAAGTTAGCCCCCTCCCTTTGTGGGAAGGCAGAACCGACGCTCAGCGCTAATCTTCTTCCATACGAGAACTCTGGAACTGGAAATATAACTTGGAGGAATACGATGAGACAGATGAAACAAGTAGGACACTCACAAGGCCAGCATTCCCACGGTTCAATCGAGCGCCGGAAAATGGGGAGAACCAGCATCTCATTTGGTCTGATGTACTCAGGCTTCAACGGGGAGGACGTTCTAATTGGTGACGGTACCGTCGTCGACTTGTCCGAGGGTGGAGTTGGCATTCGCGGAAATTGTCCTGTGCAGGTTGGGACGGAGCTCACCCTGTTTTTATACCTCCCGGACGAGGAGGATCCGCTGTTCATTTTGGAAGCCACCGTAGCATGGAGCCATGGGGCACTGTTCGGTGTAGCTTTGAAAGAGCTGAGCCTGCCGGAGGGAGATCGGATGCGGGTATTTCTTCACACACAGTCAGTTGGACAAGCTTAGTCGCGTTAGTGCTAGAACTACACGCTGGTCCTGCCTTGCCTTTTCGTATAGCCGAATGCTAATCATGGCGAGTGAGTACTCACTCACCATGGTTAGCATTCAGAAACCACCTCCTCATCCTCAGCGGAAGTTGCGAACGTCGGCTAACCAACGGCAAGCCAGCCTGATTAACGCTGCGGCGTCGCTGTTTGCAGCCAACGGGTTTACCGAAACGACCACAAAACGAATCGCGAAGGCAGCTGGAGTCAGTGAAGCTCTTCTCTTCAAATACTTTCCGACTATGCGTGCACCGTATACTGCGATTCTCGAGGAGAAAGCTCAATACTCAGGGCTTCGAGAGGCGGTCGAGGATGCCGCGAAGAAGCAGGATGATGTGCGGCTCTTCACCTTGCTTGCGAGCTATCGAATTAGAGAGGGGGCGGACCCAACCCTGTTCCGCCTACTCCTTTTCAGTGCCTTGGAGGGGCATGAGATGGCCGATCTATTTTTTCAGCAGCAGTATCGCGCTTTCCACGATCTTCTTGCGAGCTACATTGGCCGACGCATCGAGGACGCCGCTTTCCGTCCCGTCGATCCATTGCTGGTAGCTAGAGCGTTCTTCGGAGTCATCGTCCACCATCGATTGCTGCACGATATCTACGGCTTACCTAGCCGGGATAATTCACGACTCTGGGAATAAAAAAACCACCGAGGCTCCCAACTGTGCTATAGGAGCGGCGACCAAGCAGCTTCTACATACAGAGAGGAGGTTCCTCGATGGCGACAGACTGTAT
>JAOUMR010000109.1 GCA_029881435.1 Nitrospira sp. | reverse complement strand
AACAGCGCCTTGCAAAGATAAGTTGTGGTAGTTTTCCCGTTCGTCCCAGTCACGCCAATCATGCGAATCCGGCTCGATGGGTCACCGTAATACCGACTCCCTAGAAGTCCGAGTGCTTTCCTTGAATCGTCTACTCTGACAAACGGAATGGAGACCTCATTCACTGATTCCTGCACGACCAATGCACCCGCACCTCCCTGCAGCGCCGCTGAAATGAAGCGGTGCCCATCAACACGTTCACCTTTTACAGCCACAAAGACACTTCGTGGCGAGACCGTCCGGGAATCATCGGTGATGGCATTCACGGAGAGCCCAAGATCTCCATGCTGCTCCAACACTCTCACCTGTCTATCGAGCGCGTGAAGCATAGTTGCGAAGGTCATCGGCATTTACAAAGTGGGGTCAGAAGTTAGGCATTGCCATCGCCAGCGTGACTGGCCTATCCGTTGATACATTGAGGTAACTTAACACCTGCTCGCCGATGCTGCTAAATACCGGGGCAGCCAGACTCCCTCCCGATGCTCTCTTATCTTTAGGTCCGTCGATGATCACGATCATGGCGAGGCGCGGGTTGTCAGCCGGGACATAACCCACAAAGGACGTGACAAACCGCGATCTCGAATAGCGATGAGTCTTCTGATCGATCTGTTGAGCCGTGCCAGTTTTACCTGCCACCCGAAATCCAGGAATGGCCGCCTCTGTTCCAGTGCCATGCGTGACAACACCTTCAAGAATCTTTGTGACGCTATGGGCAGTTTCTGGAGAAATGACACGTCGTTTAACCTGAGGAGCGACCCGCTTCAGTAGATGGCCACCGGCATCTCGGACTTCAGACACCACATATGGCTTCATCAATATCCCTTCGTTAGCGAGGGCTGCAAACGCGGACACCATCTGAATCGGCGTCACCCCTATTTCTTGCCCCATTGAAATCGAAGCAATGGAGCGGCGTCCCCAGGCTTTGGGATTCTTGACGAGCCCCACGCCTTCCCCCGGAAGATCAATCTCGGTTCGCTGGCCGAAGCCGAACGCCTCGAGATATCGATAGAGTCGCTGCCCCCCCAATGCCATACCGGTCTTGGCTGCCCCAATGTTGCTGGACTTCTGAATGACCTGCGCAAAAGACATCCATCCCGACTTTTCGTGATCGTGGATCACAGTGTTCGCGATGGTCATGCGGCCATGCTCTCCAAACACCATTGTCGTCGGCTTCATCGCCCCCTCTTCAAGAGCCGCCGCTGCGACCATGGCCTTCATAGTTGATCCTGGTTCATAGGCATCCGTGATCGCAGCATTTTGCAGGCGCCCCTTGTTCAGAACCGATAAGGCATTGGGATCGAACGCTGGACTAACCGCCATCGCCAACACCGCTCCACTCTCAGGGTCAAGCACAATCACTGATCCAGATTTGGCCTGAGCCTGGCTAACAGCGGCTTCGAGCTCCTTTTCCGCTATATATTGGATGACCTCATCAATCGTGAGCACGAGTTGATGGCCCGATACGGGACTCCTCTCCGCCAAGCTCTTTGGAAAGACCGTACGGCCCAAGGCGTCTCGCTGCAACACCATCATCCGCTTCTCGCCGCGTAAGTACGATTCGTAGCGATACTCGACCCCCTCCAACCCTTCTCCATCCATTCCCGCAACCCCCAAGACATGAGCGAGAAGTGGGCCTTTTGGATAAAACCGCCGCCCTTCCATGACAACACCAATTCCATCAAGCGACAAACGATCGAGACGACGCCCCTGCTCCGGGTCCAGCTTTCGGGCCAACCACACAAAGCTCCGATCCTGGCGGAGTTTTCGCTCTAGATCGTCAAGCTTCACGGGCAGAACGGATGACAGTTGACGAGCAGTCTTCGCTGGACTTTCCAACGTTGTAGGGATACCAAACACGGAGGGCACCTCCATGTTCATGGCCAAAACCTTGCCATGTCGGTCGACAATCGTGCCGCGCGGCCCTTCTAGGGAAACTGTTTTCTCATGCTGTCGACCTGCCCTAGCTGAAAGCTCTTCCGCCTGCAAGACCTGCAACGTCACCAGCCGGAACATCACCAGACCGAATCCAGCCAACAACACCAGTAACAGTGCGTAGCGACGAAGGCGGGATCCTGAACTGGCCACTAGTCTCTCCTGCTAGGGAGATAGTTCTTGGCAACTCGCACAACAGCCGGTGCACCGTCTGCAGATGGCGTAACACTCGGCCTGGACTGAACCATGATCACTTGGCCTTGCTGAGGCAGGCTCATCCCGAGTTTTTCAGTCGCCAACTTTGCGATTCTATTGGAAGCACTTAGCGAGGAAAACTTGACCCGTAACTCATCGCGCTGACGTTCCAATACAGTTTTGTCGCGCTTTAATCGTTCGATCTGGTAGCCGACCCGCACCATATCCACTCGTTCCCAAACAAACATAAACACGAGACACACCCCGAGGAGAACCGTGAAGATCTTCATGAAAGCTCCAATCGTGGTTGACGTTCGGCGACCCGTAATTTGGCACTTCGCGACCTTGGATTCGACTCACACTCTTCTCCGGAGGGCAGAATGGGCTTCTTCGTCAGCAACGCAAGCGTGGGATCAGGCCTTTGGGCGAGGGACTTAAACGTATGCTTGACGACACGATCTTCAAGGGAATGAAACGAGATCGCGCAGATTCTCCCACCTCCCGACAACACTTCGACCGCATCTCGTAACGAGGGCTCCAGGCTCACCAGCTCCTGATTGACCGCGATACGAAGCGCCTGAAAGGTCCGCGTCGCACAATGAATCCGCCCGTGGCGATGAGCGGCCGGCACAGACCGAACGACGACAGACACGAGTTGGCCTGTCGTCTCGATTCGATGGCGCTGCCTTTCCTGCACGATGGTTCGAGCAATCCGCCGCGCATATCGTTCTTCGCCATACTGAAAAATGATGTCCGCGAGCTCGTGCTCCTCACCACCGTTCACCAAATCCGCGGCAGTCTTTCCGGTCGATTGATCCATACGCATGTCCAACGGGCCATCAACCTGAAAACTAAATCCTCGCATGGCGTCATTGAGCTGCGGAGAAGAAATCCCAAAATCGAAGAGCACACGGTCAACTGTTGCGACGCCTACATCCGCCAGGTACCGTTTCAAGTCGCGATGATTTCCCTGGCGTAACACCACGTGATCCCCAAATCGAATCAACCGCTGCCGAGAGTACTCAATTGCTTGAGCGTCTCGATCCAACCCTATGACCTTCGTCCCAGCTGGACTGGACGTAAGAAGCAGTTCTGCGTGCCCACCATACCCCACCGAGCAATCTAGAATCGTAATTGGATGCTCTGAAACGAGCCAATCACAGACTTCCTTGCCAAATACTGGAACATGTAAAGCCCATTCATCAATATTAGTCACCCACTATACTCCACTCCACCCCACTTTTCGAAGTATACTCTCGCCTTATTTGTTGTCAACTGTATTTTCAGTAACTTAGGAAGGCTTACAAACCAGGCAAGAAATAGATAGGCCATGCCTTGGAAAGTGGTGACTTTTCAGAGGTTCCACCCGCCGATAGCTATAATCTCAACCCCTTCCAAGTACCCCGACCGCTCCGGCCCTTTCAACTCTTGGTGTTTCGTTGACTTCCAGAGATTTGAATCGGAGAATGCTTCTATGCGGAAGGCTCCTAGACCCAGTCCCTGGCGAAGTGTTTTTCTCGCACTCAACAGCTTGCTGCTCATGCTACAAGAGACCGGCGCGAAGGACTTCAATCCCGACAACCCACTCAATCAACCGGCGCCGATCTATTGGTGCTCAAGCAAAACTCCTGACCAACAGATTTCAACAAGAAAGGGCTCAGGTTGTGAGCCGCTCTATGACCAAACGGCTGCGGACGCATTCAAGGAGAAAGCCCGCCAGAAGGGATTCGATCTTCCCGATCGCGACCCGATAAAGATCGTGGAATTACAAAATGCCGCCTCGAAATTTTCAGGCCGTTACCGGACGTTCGTCTCGTGCTGTTTGACCGAAAGCGATGCCCCCAAACACATCGTTGATTTAATCGATGAGGCGAACCACGTGCTCAAAGCGGTGCAACAAAAAGGCATCTACAATTCCGCAGGATTCGGGATCGGCAGTAGGGCTGATGGGAGTCCAGGCACTGGCCCGGGAAACGGAAGTGGAAACGGTGGGTTAGGTGGTGGACCAGGGGTAGCCCCAAAACTCGGGACGTTTGCCCGCCAGTATACCCTCAGCGAAATCGTTGGAACGGTCGCGCGTGCACGGGAAGACCTCATTCGATTGCAGGAACGATTGGACAAGTTAAGCGCGGCACAGAAACAATTGGAACAAGTCGATTACGAAAGCAGCGGCCGGGCCAGATTGGAGATCCAAGATGAGGAAGACGCCATCAAGAAGGAATTCAAAGGCAAGAAGCCACCGTCATCAGCTCCGACAGGAATGGAAATTCAGGACACAACTTTGCGTTCACGAATCGGAGGAGACATTGAGGACACCAGGCTGAAGGCCAACTTCGGTGCGGACATTGGAGCCTCAGTTTCCCCCTATAGCAATGTGAACGAATCGCTCCACCCACGCAGAGGGGACGATGTGCAGGACAGTCAACTCCCCCATCGGCCTGGAACGGACATCCAAGATACCTCCATGCCCAGCAGCACTGGCTTTGAAGTCGACAACGCGCAAAATCGTGACGGCTCTTCCACCGTTCCAAAACGTGGAGTCGGTGCTGCTATCGGAGATTCCGATTTGAATAGCCAGAAACGATAACCTTCACATCTTCCCTCCAATCGCCGGCATCGGCTCCCACGTCTCTCCCGCATTCTTGCTACGGTACAATCCGCTCCCATTCGTGCCGGCATAGAAAACCTTTGGATCGGTTGCGCTCTGTGCGATCGCCCTCACATTGGTCGTCGTCAACCCGCTATTAATCAGCTTCCATGTTGCGCCGCCGTCTTCACTCCGATGCACCCCGTCTCGCCCTGTAATGTAGATCACCCCTTGACGGGTTCGATCGAGCACCATCGCAATAATCATCTGATCCGCGAGCAACTCTCCGACTCGCGTCCACGCCTGGGCTGCATCGGTCGTCTTGTACAATCCGCTCAGTGTAGCGGCATAGACTGTATCGGGTGAGTATGGATCGACGAGAATCGAGGTCACATTCAGTGCCCGTGATGTTTTCAACATACCCGGTGGAACCAGGCCATTGTTCACTTTCTCCCAATGGCCAGCCTGATCAATCGACTTGTAGACACCCCCGCTGGTTCCTGCATAGAGAATGGACGGCCTGGTCGGATCCATAGTCAGCGTCACAACCATCAACACTTCCTTCATGCCTTCCATTTTCTTTGTCCATTGCTCGCCCCCATTCTTGGTTTCGAACACACCCATCGTTGTGGCGAGAAACATGTGCTGCGCGTCGTTGGGGTCGAATATGAACTGATTCACCACTGACGTAATCGTCGCGTCATCAAGCCCTGAGCGCATCGATACCCAGCGCTGTCCCCCGTCATGACTCTTGTAGACGGCATCACCCTTCGTTCCCGCATAGACCGTTGCGGGATATGTCGGATCGATCGCCATCGCGATGACACGGGAATAGCTCATTCCCTGGGAAAGGTTCGTCCACGTCCGGCCTCCATCACGGGTCTTATAGATATAGTCATTCGTGGCTACGTAGATGATATCAGGATTTTTGGGATGGAGCTGGATCAGAACGATCGGATCGCTGCGGTTACAGCCGGCAAGCGATAGAGTGAAAAAGAGGAGACACAGCAGAATCTTCATAAGGTTGACGCACGCAGTACACACATTACCTATAGTTCGTGAACTGCAGATCGATTCCGAAATCTTTTCCCTTCAAGAATGTGATCGCGGACTGCAGTTCGTCCTTGCTCTTACCCAGCACTCGCACTTGCTCGCCTTGAATTTGCGCTTGGACTTTCAACTTCGCATCCTTGACCGCCTTGGTAATCTCCTTTGCCTTGTCTGAGGCCAGCCCGCTTTGAATCTTGGCCACTTGCCGCACGGTTCCGCTCAACGCCGGGTCCACAGCGCCGTAGTCGAAGGCTTTCAACGACACACCGCGCTTCACGCACTTCGCTTTGATGATCTCCTGAACCGCTTTCAGCTTATAGTCGTCATCCGATACCACGACCAGCTCCTTTTCCTTCTCCTTCAGTGTAATTTCCGTCTTCGTGTCCTTGAAGTCGAAGCGTTGCTTAATCTCTTTCGTCGCCTGATCCAACGCATTCTTCAGCTCCTGCATATTCACTTCGGACACGACATCAAATGAAAACTGATCAGCCACGATTTCCTCCTTCGTTATTCTTTACTTCTCTCAAGGAGCGGCCAGGTTGATCCTCGAGTGCGCGCATCGAACGAGCACATCGTTCACATCCAGTGCCTTACCATAATGCAGATGTGCGCGTTCGGCGAGCAAGAGGACGACCAGGCTGCTCCATTCCCCTTCACACGCGGGGTGTGAGCAAGAAAGATTAACCATGCCGCCCTCAACAACACCCCGTTCCATGCGGCAACTTAAATCTCTTCTCGTCATCACCAACGATTGCCGTCTGCATCCGCCCTGCCGTCCCCCCGCCTGCCATCACAACAACTTCGCTCGAGGTAAACGGCTTCTTCAAGACCAGGTAGCCATACCACTGTCTGACACTGTCGCTCAAGACAATCAGGCCCAGCACCGCCACCAATGCCACCAACAGCGCATCCAGATAGAGGGCGAAGGCTTGCCCTGCCGCCAAGGTCCCTGCTTTCTTCAAGAACATCCAAAACATTTCATAAGATCCGGTCAGCGTGATGATGCCCACAAAGAGCATCGGCAGTGCCGTCACCCAGAGATAGGAGGTTTTCCACATCTTGATCAACACCGTGCTTCCAATGCAGAGCGCCAACATCCCGAGCAGCTGATTCGCCGCACCAAACATCGGCCAAATGGTCGAAATACTTCCCGTCCCAATCAGGTAAGCCCATGCCCCCACCACCAAACCACTGCTCAGAGCGACACCCGGAATCCAGTTGATCCGCCGAAACGGCGCATAGATTTTCCCCACCATCTCCTGGACGAGGTAGCGACCCACGCGGGTCCCCGTATCAATTGTCGTGAGAATGAACAGCGCCTCGAAGACCAGGGCAAATTGATACCAATAGGCCATGAGCCCTGCCATGCCAGGCAGTGCGGAGAAGATGGACGCCATCCCAACCGCGAGAGATACTGCCCCGCCTGGACGCCCCGCGACATCCACCTCCACCATCTGGGATAGTTCTGCAATCTTCGATGGTGCAAAGCCCATAGCCGATAATGCCTCTTCGCCTAACGTTGTATTGATCGCAAGATAATCCCCCGGAATCAGCACGGAAGCCGCAATCAATGCCATCACCCCGACGAAACTTTCCAGCAGCATCGCCGCATATCCCACCACCGCTTGCGATTCCTGCTCGATCATCTTGGGCGTCGTACCGGACGAGACCAGCGAGTGGAAACCCGAAATCGCCCCACAGGCAATCGTGATAAAGAGAAACGGAAAGAGGGTGCCGGGAATGATTGGACCGCCGCCATTGGAAAACTGTGTCACACGTGGCATCTCGATGGTCGGCGCCATGAGAATCACGCCAAGTCCAAGCAGAAACACGACCCCAAGTTTCATAAATGTTGAAAGATAGCCACGTGGCACCAGCAACATCCAGCCTGGCAACACCGAGGCAAGAAAGCCATACACGGCCAAGAGCCACACCAACGCTGGTTTATCGAATTCAAAAAGCCATGCGTAGGACGACTGCGCCACCACACGGCCATACAGCACGGCGGCGATCAGCAGGACCACGCCAAGGATCGACACTTCCGCCACCGCGCCAGGACGAAATTTCTGAAGATAGAAGCCCATGAGTAGACCGATCGGAATCGTCATTGCGATCGTGAACGTGCCCCACGCGTTGTGGTAGAGCGCATTCACCACAGCGAACCCCAACCCCGCCAGCGCGACGACTACTATGAAGAGCACCGCGACCGCCGTCGCCGTGCCGGTGACGGAACCGAGTTCATCATGCGCGATCTCGGGTAATGAGCGCCCGTTGCGCCGCATTGAGGCGACGAGAATGATGAAATCCTGCACAGCCCCAGCCAGCACCGCTCCGATCACTAGCCAGAGAAACCCCGGCACAAATCCGAATTGCGCCGCCAACACCGGGCCCAGTAACGGCCCCGCCCCAGCAATTGCGGCGAAGTGATGGCCAAAGAGCACGACCTTGTTCGTGGGGTGAAAATTCACGCCGTCGTTCAACCGCACCGCCGGCGTCACGTGCTGATTATTCAGTCCAACGACCTGTTTGGCCAACCATCGGCCATAGAACCGATAGGCCAGCACATAGATGCAAGCTGCCGCCACGACAAGCCAGAGGCCGTTGACTTTCTCATTGGGATTGACGACACCGACCACATGGGCCAGGGCGAGAGCACCAAGGAGCGAGAGCAACACCCAGAGCAGATTCGCAGCCGCTTTCATGCGCGGCATCCTAACAACCTGCTAGCTGCTTGTAAATCAAGCGATGCCCCGTTAGCCTCCTAAACTATGGCTACCGCGACACCCCTCATCAGCTCCTCACTCGATGTACTGGGAGGTACCCCCGTCTTCACAGGCACCCGTGCGCCGGTCCAGACATTGATCGAATACTTGGAAGGGGGCGAAACGATCGACGACTTCCTTCAAGGCTTCCCATCCGTCAGTCGCGACCAGGTCATCGCCTTCCTCGAAGAAACCAAGGCCCGCATGCTCGCTAAGACCTCGTGAGAATCCTCCTCGACGAGTGTATCGCCCGACGCTTTGCAAAAGAGATCGAGGGACATGAAGTCGTTACGGTCCCTCAAGCGGGTTGGGCAGGAATCAAAAATGGTGAGTTACTGACCAGAGCTCAAACGTAATTCGATGTCTTCGTCACCGTTGACCGTAACTTGGCTTTTCAGCAGAACGTCCCCCAATTCACCATTTATGTAGTTCTAGCAGTAGCCTAGCGCAACTAGAAGTACTCTACGGATAGGAGGTAGTTGTGAAAAGTACAAGCAGTTACAAGGTAAAAATCACCGGTGGTGATGCAGCCGCGGAAGTGGAAGGTAAAGCCCTGACGCAATTGCTAACTCGGAGCGCTGGCGGACTCAGATCATCTCACCGATCTCCCTGATATCATCCTCCATCAGCACTCACAGCTGCCGACACGTGCATCGGCGCTTGCGATTTCCCCTCGCTTCGGTCATATAGACCCCCATGCTCACCCTCATCCAATTTCCTTGGTCCCCCTTCTGCATCACCATCAGACACATCCTGACACGCCATCGTATTCCGTTTCGACTTCACAATATCGCCTACCATGATCGCACTCCAATCATCAACGCGACGAAGGGTCAGGGTCACACGGTGCCCTGCCTGATCGACGGGAAACGCGGGATCTGCGACGTCACAGATTTCGGACAAGAGGTGGCGCATTACGTAGATCGGTGTTATCGGCTCCACCTCTTCCCCAATGATCTCGATGGGCTACAGCTGATTCTCTCACGCTATATCGAAGGTGACTTGGGGATAGTCGGATTCAAGGTGAATGATACGTACGTGATTCCGACTCGCCCCCTCATCGAACGGACGATGCTGATTCGACACAAGGAACGGAAGTTTGGAAGAGGATGTGTCCAGGAATGGACCTCCCACCGACGGTATATGAGCAAACAGTTCGCGGAACTCTTGAAACCGATCGACGACATGCTGGCGGGTTCGCCGTTTCTGCTGACAGATCGCCCGTTATTCGTCGATTACGATCTGTACGGCGTGCTCCGCAACTACCTGTTCAACGGCAAGACGCGGCTGCCCAATCTGAAACACCTTCGACGCTGGTATCAGGCGATGAATACAGGGAACGAACCCTAGTTGCCCTTTCGCCACGGTCCTCAAGAATGCCCTCACGCCTTCTCCCACCATTCTGAAACGCGAGCAGCTCTCTCCACGTCGTTCTATATGCTAAAGGTATGCTCTCAACCTGTAATTGACAGAGACACTATCATTCGCTACGCTGTGTGTGACCGTTACACAGGAGGCCATGATGCCAACCAACCTTGCCATTGACGATTCCTTGCTGGAAAAGGCCCGCCGGATCGGGAAGCTTCGAACAAAGAAAGAGACGGTTACCGTCGCCCTGGAAGAATTCATCCAGCGCCGGCGTCAACGTGAGATGTTGAAGTCACTGGGAACGTTTGAATTCAGGAAAGGTTGGGACCATAAAAAGGACCGACGGGATCGTGAATCTCGTCGTTGACACCTCAGTCTGGTCACTAGTCCTTCGCCGACCAAGAGTTGATGACGCAAACATTCCCGTTCAAATGTTCCGCGCACATCTCGAGTCAAACAACCGTCTATTTCTGATTGGTAACGTCCTCCAGGAACTGCTGGATGGATTGCGTTCGCCCAAGCAATTGGATCGGCTCGTGCAACTCCTCGAACCGTTCCCTCTGCTGGAGCTGGATCGTTCGACCTACATGGCGGCGGCCAAGCTTAGGACTACCTGCCGCACAAGGGGCGTGCTGGCCGGTCCCATCGACTTTCTAATTGCCGCCGCTTGCTGCCAGCACGGCTATCCCCTCCTCACGGCCGACCAGGACTTTTCGCGTATCGCCAAGCATTGCGATCTTGTTGTCCTGCCCGAATAACGCGAATGGACCTTGTGGAAATTGATTCGATTTTCTCTTCAGCCATTATCCCGGATTCCGCAGTTGCGAAGCACTTAGGGTGAGGCCCGAGGCAGTTGAGTCTCTGGCCAGACGTTCGGCACTGGAGAATTGGGGCGCTGAGCCGTCTCGTCGGCCTCGCA
>JAOUMR010000108.1 GCA_029881435.1 Nitrospira sp. | reverse complement strand
CACGCATAATAGCCACTGCGACTCACGCCGAGGGCGTGACAGAGACGGGTGACTCGATGTTGGGGCTCCTGAGTCCGGATGAACGCGTACTTCACGTGGACTCCCGCGCAAAGTACGCGGCGGCTTTTTTTAAGATGTCCCGCTCCTCGGTGACCCGGGCAAGGTCCCGGCGCAGTCGGGTCAACTCAGCGGCTGGTTCCGCTTGCCGTCCAGACCCCGGAAATGCACCGCCATGCGTGGCCACCGCCTTCTGCCATTTGTAGAGGCGATTGCGAGGGATGCCGAGTTCCCGAGCAATCTCGGCCGCCGGACGTTGGCCGGCATTGAGGAGCTGCACGGCTTGTCGTTTAAATTCTGATGTGAACCGTCGTCGCTGTCCCATCACTCACCTCCTCGGGGGACTATCGTGCCCCCATTTGAGGTGTCCGTCAAACCCGAGCCAGCTCAAGGCGTCCCCTTATAGGTTTCCATCCTTTAGATATTTAGCCCAACCATCCAAATCAGTTAACAGTGTGCCCTCATGAACTCCTCAGAACCTTGGATACCCGTTCGCAGGTTGAGCCAGGGACGCAGGTGACGCAATTCCTGAGCGATCCGGCAGTCGACGAAGTTCCCGTCGATCAACTCTGCCAGACGATGCACCAGGGAGCGTGGCGTCAACAACTCAGCAAGAAGAGCGAGCTCAACGGGACCAGAAGCCTGCTCGAGTGGTGGGGAACCTCGGCCCTCGATGCATCGGGTGAAGGAATCTGACGGCCCCGCCGTGAGGATCGTCTCCAGCCCAACCTGATGCTGCCACACCGGCATGAGCGCCTGGGCGTCCCGGAAACGCACGTCATACAGAAAGCGCTCGTTCGCCGTGAATGTAAACTCCGACAACAACGGGCTTGCCGCGGCATTGTTGTCTGAGAAGGATCGACCGCGGATCAGAAACCGGCATGGATGATCGGCGCTCCAGCCGAAGCTGCAGGACGAGCGGACGAGCATGCGGCGCTACAGGTGAGGGCTCGTGCGCAGCAACGCGACGCGGAGACGGTAGATGGAACCTGCTTGGTTCGCTGAAACATCTTCGCTCAACGGTAGCAACAGCCATCCATTCCGATCCAGCGAAATATGTGCTCCCCCCCGTTCTTCCAGATTTTCCTAAAGCGCGTACCACGTAATTGCTCTTACATGACTATGTTGACAAGCGGTTTTCTTTGACGTAGTAGATGGTTCTCCATTAGCCAACTACGGGTCATCGCATGCTCGACGGACGGCGCGTTTATGTGCAAGTTCCTGCGTATCGAGACTCTGAATTGCTGGTGACCATCCAGAGTCTGATAGAGACAGCGAGTCACCCCGATCAACTGAGAATCGCGATCGCTTGGCAATATGGACCGGACGAGTCGCATGTGGAGGAACAGCTACGCCGATACGACCGGGTAGAATTGCTCAAGATTCCTGCATGCGAGAGTCAAGGCTGCAACTGGGCGCGGCGGTTGCTCCAAAATGGCTGGTCCGGTGAACCCTACACCCTTTTTATCGACTCACATCATCGGTTTGTGATGGGGTGGGACGAGCAGATCATCGGGATGTATGAAGCACTCCGTCTCAATGGCATTGCCAAACCAATTCTGACGGCGTACTTACCACCATACAACCCACATGCTGACCCGCAGGGTCGCACAGAGTGTCTGTTCAAAATCCATGTGCTCGAAAGGTACCAGGGACTTGTATTTCGACTCACCGGGCATGCGATCCCGAACTGGCAACGACTGGATTCACCAGTTCGCGCTCATTTTACTTCTCTGCATTTTCTATTTTCAGGTGGGATATTTAACAAAGACATACCTGTCGATCCTCTGATTTATTTCTTTGCGGACGAAGTGGCAATCGCGCTTCGTGCGTACACCCATGGATACGATATATTCCATCCCCATCACAATCTGGGCTGGCATCTCTACGACCGATCCACCAGGGTCACCCACTGGTCGGACCACCCGGCGTGGAGGAAAAAACAAGAACTGTCATACGAACGTCTGCGAATGCTCTATGGCGGAAAGATTCGCGGGCACGACGGCATTGGGTCGGTTCGATCGATTTCAGACTACGAGCACTATATTGGCATGCCTTTATCGTCCGGCGAGAGCTGAGTGTGAGGAAAGAAGGGACAACGACGATCATCCTTGGTGCCGGCCTGAGTGGCCTAGGGGCGGCACTGGCCTCAGGCCTTCCGGTCTATGAAGCAACAGATCGACCCGGCGGAGTGTGCCATTCCTACTACTTGGACGAAGATCACATGCGTCGCGACCCGTATGTTGGAGAGGTCTCCCAATGCTTTCGTTTCGAACCAGCTGGCGGCCATTGGCTATTCGGAGTTTCGGAAGTTTCACGCAAGAAGATCGAGGGATTCTGTCCCCTTCGTGAGTATGCTCGTAAGGCTGCCGTCTTCTTCCATCAGACCGGCACGTTGGTGCCGTATCCACTTCAAGATTGCCTTCGCTACTTTGAGGACGCTGTGCGAAATCGAATCTTACAAGAAGTGTGTTCTGATGAACTACGTTCTCCTCAACGATCCCCGAGCTTCAAAGATTGGCTTCTCGCAAATTTCGGTCCAACCCTCTGTGAGTTGTTCTTCTTTCCCTTTAACGAGCGGTATACCTGTGGGCTCTATGCGGACATCGCCCCACAGGATCTCTACAAAAGCGTAGTCGACAAGCAAAGAATACGCCGAGGAGCATTTGAGGATGCGTCAAACCATGGATACAATTCGGTCTTCTTGTATCCGAGTGGCGGCCTAGACAAATTGGTTCGGGCCATGAGCGCGACTTGCGATATTCACTTTGATCACCGTGTGGTTCGAATCGACACGTCCTTGCGCAAGGTGTATTTCGAGAATGGAGCCATCAGGAGCTACGACAAGATCATTTCAACCATTCCCTTGCATACTATGATTGAGTTGTGCGGGATCGACTGTGGTCAGACCCAAGATCCATCCACTGCGGTACTGGTAGTCAATATGGGAGCTATGAGAGGCGCCAATTGCCCACCCTATCATTGGGTGTACCTCCCCTCGTCAAAGTCTGGAATTCATCGAGTCGGTTTCTATAGTCATGTCGATCGATCGTTTGTGCCGCAGCGATATAGAGAGGATGATCGCGTTGTGAGTCTGTACGCTGAGAAAAGCTTGCGAGGCGACTTTCCCCTTAGTGCTGAGGTCAAGGCAGAAACCTGCACCGCGATCGTGGACGAGCTCAAAGAGTGGGGCTTTATCGGCACTCCACTTGTTATTGACTCTACCTATACTGATCCAGCGTATACCTGGTCGAGACCAGAATCTACGTGGGCCCCTACAGCGATGCGTGAACTTGGACATCGAGGGATTCATCAAATCGGACGATACGGAGCCTGGCGGTTTCAAGGAATGATGGAATCTTTTGAAGAGGGGCTATCTGCCGGCCAGACGATGGCCCAATAACTAGCTAATCGAAGAAACACATTCTATTTAGAATCTTGTCCACTCTTTCTAGACGACCCAGCCTAGGAATAATCATCTGAAAGGAGCCACCATGAAGTCTCCGAGGGAAATTCACACGCGGTTAATTGAAAAGTATGGAGCAGTCATTAATTTAAAAGACAATCCGGGGCTCCTTTTGGACCTCCTTGATGAAGTCGAACGGAGTGCGGGAAATGCCAGCCACGATACTTCAGCTCGCGCTCCGTTCGGAGTATCCTGGATGGATTCTTGGGTGGCGCATTGGGTGTACAGCGAAAACTTGCGGGCAACGGATGAGAAGGACAAGGAGATGGCTTCGGCTCTGAGAGGACTGGTGGACTTAAAATTCAATGCCCGGCTCAACGAAATCAAAAGGTTTATCCTTGACCATCCAAACTTTACCATCACTGCGCCGGACGGGGGACCACCCGAACCTGGCACTCCTCCTGCTGGCCCCGCTTCATTGTTCAGTCCACCTGATGGAGGAGTCCCCGAGCCTGGGGTACCTCCTGCGGGACCTCACACTGCGTTTGAACCGCCTAATCGGAGAGCATCTGAGCCTGGTGTGCCCCCTGTCGGACCACGGGTAGCGTCTGAACCACCTGATGGGGGCACGCCCGAGCCTGGTGTGCCACCAGTTCCACCTACAGGGCCTGATGCAGGGTTCTTAAACGAAAATCCTTGGATTCTCTACTGGTTCATTTCCATCAAGGCTCCCCTGATTCTCGATGTGATTGATGCGCATATGACGAGGCGGTTGAATGAACTTCAGGAGCAGCTAACGAAGAAATGAAGTGTCTGGGCACCTCTCAATCGGGGACATGCATACTAAAGTGGACGATCGACGAAGTGATCCAGCACCGCAAGGGAAAATGTTAAATGCTTTTCGGTGACGGACCAAGCGGTAATACATCGGCAACATATTGTTTGTACTCCGACGTCATGGGCGAGTCCCTAAACCGTAACCTATGCCAGATCGCTTTTGAGAAACGAGAGCATTTCACGCAGTCAAAAACCTCACCCAGCAAACTGTATCCAGACTGGCGACGTTCCACCGTTATCTACGACGCCCATATCGAAAATGCCGTGTCTCATCTCGACCAAGAGATTCGACTGCGCTTGCGCGAAGTACTGGCTGCGCTACGGATCCCTGAATTCGATATCGACTCGATCGAAATGCAACTCACAAGTCATAACCATGGCGAATATTACAAGTGGCATACTGACAATGGGACGCGTGAGACGGAATCGCGGGTAATCACCTTCATCTATTATTTTCATCAGATACCAAAACGCTTCAAGGGAGGAGAGCTGGTCCTTTATCCGGATGCCGCGTCGGAAATGGTGATCGAACCACAGAACGATTCGTTAGTATTTTTCCCCTCACACACAAAACATGAAGTGAAACAAGTTACCTGCCCTTCACAGTGCTTTGAAGACGGAAGGTTCACACTCAATGGTTGGATTCGTCGAAAGCTTGTCCAGGTTCGGCAAGATTACTTCGACGATAAGATTTTCCGTCCATGGGCGCTGAAGAGGAAACACGAATTCGTTGGCCAGTCAGCAATAAGGTCGTCTGCCAATGCGTGGAGTTCCGGTCTGGCGGTAAAGCAAACCGAGGGCAAGAAATCCTCACCATTTTGTGATGGGGACTTGGCACAAGTTGAAGCGATGATGTCTAGCTCCCTATTGGCACTGTACAGCGAGTTATATCGCAAGTCTTCGCGATGTGCCAAGATTGACGTATTTCGAAACATCTCGCAGATTGAGTTCTACGAGAATTACTATTTTCTCAATCGTCCCGTCGTGTTAAAGGGTCTGATGAAAGCATCGGTTGCTGTGAGGACATGGTCACCGGAGTTCTTTGCGTTGAACTTCGGTTCCGTGCCACTCGAAATTACTGCGGGCAGAAATCGCCTTGGGGACTATGAATCTAAGTTCTCTCAAACCGTTCAAACCGTCCTTATGGCTGACTTTATTCAACGCCTTTTCCAGAATCACGAGACGAATGATTTTTATCTAGTCGCGAGAAACTATTTTTTTGATAACCCAGCCTTCGTAAAGTTGCGAAACGACTTGGAACCCCCACCAGATATAGTGAACACTACGGATCACGGGCATGGGACCGTTAAGGCCTGGTTCGGCCCGAAAGGTACGGTGACTCCACTGCACTATGATGAACACTCCATTCTCTTGGCGCAGATCTACGGACGAAAACACTTCAAGCTCATACCTCCGTTCGAATTCCGAAACTTATACGTCCGGGACAAATTCTATAGCGCTGTCGATCCCGAACATATAGAGCCCCAGCGTTACCCTGGTTTTCTGGGGGTGCCTGTAGCAGATGTCATACTGGACCCTGGAGATCTCCTCTTTATTCCGGTTGGCTGGTGGCACTGGGCCAAGTCTCTTGACGTTAGCATTTCAGCAACATTTTGCAGCTTCCATGTCGAGGGCCGAAATACTTCCCTTAGAGGCTACCAATCCTAGAGTAGTGTCCCGTTAATAACTTTTTATTCTGTCCCAGACCATTCAGGCACCCGTTTTCTCACCCGTAAACGGGTGCCTGATGGATGATGCGCGAGTGCACTACAGTTGCACCAGACTGGGGCCAAGTGTTGAGGGCGCGAGGCTGGGGCCGAAGTAGTACAGCATCAGCTTGCCATTCCCCTCGGGCACGCCCTGCACCTGGATGGTGAAGTTGCCGGCATTGTCGGTGACGCCGGTGCCGCTGTAGGTGGCGCCGTCTTTGTCGCTGACAAACGCGGCACTGATATTTTGATTCGCCGGCCAGTCGCCAATGAGTCGACCGTAGAGTTGCAGTAGCGGGACACCGGTGGTGCTTTCGCCGCGCCCGGCCTTGCGCAGTTCAAGCTTGGAGGCCTTGGTGGGCGTGACCTGCACGGTGATGCCGCCGAACGGCAGGCGGAAGTCTTCCGTGCGGATGAAAGCATGCAGGTTGAAGCGATAGTTGCACTTGCGCCGCTCCGGGTGCACGGGCGGAATCTTGCTCTCATCGACAAACAGGCGGCCACGGATGGTGCGCTCCTCATCGGGCGCGAGTTCCAGCCAGCGGTGTTCGAGTTCCAGATCCATGCCGTTCGGCAAGCCGCTGGGTTCGAACTCGACTTCGATCGGCGTGGGAAAATCATTGTTGATGGTGAATTCAAAATCGACCGGCGTGTATGGGCTGCCGGCAACAGGATGGAAGTTGTTGACGTTCTCCTGCGCGGCGTTGTTGGACAGATCCAGCTCGCCCAGCGTCGAAGCATGCGAGAAGATTTCCGCGCGAATGCAGGTGTGCCCTTTCTGCTTTGGTTTCCAGTCGAAGGCGAAGTCAGTGAAGCCGCCGGCGGGGATATCCAACGGCGCAGAATCCGGGAACGGCACGAAGTTACCTTTATCGCCCATGCCCATGGGCTCGTTAATATAGGCACGCACCACCACATCTTTGGCTTCGATGGTGCCCAGATTGTGTACGCGCACGCGAATGATGTTGGTGACGGCGCCATCAGGATGCCAATGCGTGTTATCCCCGTTGCCCACCGGCGGATCCATGGTGGCATAGGTCTCCGTGCCGTTGCCGGGCCAGTCGATCCAGATATCGGGGGTGCCGTAGACATGCGGCGCATTCCATGGCCGGATGCGCAGATCCAGGTAATCGCCGGGGCCACGTTCGACTTCCACGCGCAGCGCCTCGGGTTTACCGGCCGGCCCGGGCGCGGTGCCGACCACACGCACCAGCGTGCCGTCATAGGCCGGATATGAAGTGTTCGGATCGAACGTTTCGCCGCTGGGAACGCCGCGCGCAGCAATAAAGCCGCCGCCTGGCGTGGGCGGTGAACCATGGGGATTGAGCGTGGTAACGGCGGATCGGTACAGGAAATTCGAGCCAGGATTGACGGTGTCGGTGATCAGCAGACCGCCAGCCGAGGCGCCCGCCGCTGGCGGTGTGCGACCGGTGGTGTCATCCGGCAGGTTCTGTGAATACGTGGCGCCGGGTTGCCGGTTCTCGAGCAGAATCCAGTGCTCGGGCGAGAGCTCGATTCGCGCGAGCTGGCGCGCCGGAAATTCGGCGTTGCCGGTACCCGCATACTCACCCGCCGGATACTCCAGTGGCACGAGTGTGAACTTGGTAAATTCAGTCGCGCTGGCGGCGGGATTGTTGATGTTGACGATCGATGCCGCCGGCAACCAGCCGGCCTTGTATTTGTGCCAGCCGTCCGTGTCATTCTTGCCCCAGTGATCGTTCATCATGCTCCAGACTTTGAGGTAATCCCAGTCTCGATCAAAATCCACGTCGTGATAGGGTTGCGCGTAGATATCCCACATGCCGAGGTTGTGGCCCAGCTCATGCGCCCAGGTCTCCCAGCCTTCCGCGCCGGTGCCGATCTGGCAGGCGGCATTGACCTGTTTGCTGAAGGTATACCCGCCGCCGCCGGGGACCGAAACCGTATACGGGCCACCGCACGCGCCAGCGCGTTTGCCGGGTATGCCAGTCATCGAATCGACGAACAGCACCACGTACGAATCCTTGCCGCCCAATTCGTTGCTGACCAGCGTATCGAGCAATGCCGAATTGCCCGATGTGATCGCAATGCCGCTGGCGGCGGCACGCCCGGCGATATATAACGACAAAGCTTCGCCAACGATGGCACTGCGGCTGCCGCGTACCGTATTGGTACCGGCCTGCGTGACCACACCGTCTACCCGCTGCGGGCCACTCAGGCCCATCGCGGCATGCCCGGTACCAGTGACCACACGGATCGCCGCGTTCTCACCGCTAAAATCGGTCCTGACCCGCAGACCGAGACGATTTGCGCCTGGATTGAACACCTCCACCCAATTGAATTCGGTGATCAGATTGGGCAGCAGCGCATTGGCCAGGTCAGTTGGATTGTTGTGGGTGGCGGCCGCCATGCTGATGTTGTAGCGGCGTGTCTTGAAATTCTTGTCGCGCACTTCAATGGTCACCGCTTCGGCGCCGGTGAGGGACAACGGATAGGTCAGGGCCAGTCCCCTCAACGCGGCCTGCGCCACATCACTGCCCGGCTCCTCTTGCGGCCCATTCAGGCCAAGATTGGCAAGATTGGAACCCGACTTGACCCGCAGAAAGGAGCCTTCCTTGACCTTGAGGTTGGTGAGCTGCATGCGTAGCTCACCGCCGGAACTGGAACAGGTGACCCAGGGCGTCGGCACACCGGGCGTAGCATTGAAGACATTCTGACACTCGAGCACCAGCGCGCCGATGTCGGCAAAGGTGCCGGTCGGTGCAAAGGTGACGTCCACATTGCGGTCGGTATCGCGCACGTGAATCGTGGCCGAGGTGGTGGCGCCATCGAGTATGAGTGGAAAACTGCCCGTCAAGCCGCTGGTGGTCAGCGAGGCCGCGACGAACGCGCGATTGAAGTAGTCATTGAATGCGCCACCCATGTTCACCAGCCGATCGGACATCGCCCAGGCAACCTGCACGGTGTCGTAACTGGCCGCTTTCCAGAATTCACGCGTGTTGGTCTCGTAATCAAACATCTTGTTGTCACGATAGGTCGTCAGTTGCGCCTGTGTGCCGGTGTAGCGAGAGTCATTGGTGTCCACGAGCACCGAGAAGACATTCAACGGCGGGTCATCGACCTGTTTGTAGTTGGTCTTGCGCCAGGGGGTGCCCACGTTCAGGTTGTCCTGCGGACATTGCTCGGTGATGAAGGGATCGAATTTGTTCTGATTCACCGTGCTGCCGTAGAACCGATAGGCGTTTGGGCCCAGCGGTTCCGTTGGCAGTGGTTTGACGCAGGAAGACAGCGTGACAACAAGGAACAATGCCGTGAAGATTGAAGCGCATGACCATCGAGTAATGTCGCTCATAGTGCCTCCCAGCGTGAACATGATCACGATCATGACCATGTCGGGTTACAACTCCGGCAAGATGGTTTAATTCCAACAAAAGTACCAATTCGGTCATAGGACTCTCGCAAAACCCGTGATGCCTTTCACCTGATGGTCATGTTGCCGATCTCAACATTCCGCGTCATTCTGGCCGCCAATTGTGATCGTGCGCAGAAAACTGAAAACTCAAGTTGCGTAGCAGCATACGTCAAACCGGGTATCCCGTTTGGCACCTCTGTTTGGATTTAACCACATCTCGGCAACTGCGGCTACGCACAACGAATTGTCTCTGATGGAGTGTGAGAAGAACCAACGTGTCATCCCTCACGGCTGCCATTCTGAATGACCCTTACCGTCGCCTGACTCAGCAGCAAAAACCAAGCCAGCAATGCAGTTGAACGCTGACCTTCTGACAATCTGCAGGAAATACGAATGTGGTGGGCAACCTTGACGCTTCGTTTATATCGTCAGGATGACTGTGGGCGGAGTCGACAATAGAAAATTGAGGGTGGTGTATCGGAATAGATTCACTGCGTATCGAAAAAGATTCACTGTCAAGTTGTGACACAGAGTGCCTGGGGTCGTTCCCACCTAGATCTGCGTCACCACATCTTCCGCTCCTTCCAGCATCTTCTGCACTCTTCGACATTAATCTCCGTCATCGCATCGTGCTGATGCCGCATCATTTTGTGCACCCGCGTCGGATTGGCGTCATTGAGCAAGGCAAAGGTGGGGTCGAGTGGCGCAAGCTCAGAAGCAGACCACTACGTGTGGTAGGGAACTTGAATTTTCCGAATCTGTCGACATGCGTCATGTGCTCAAAAGGATTATCGACGTAAGGTGCGACAGGACTTTCGCTGTCGCCTCACAGCGGCCAGCCCTGATCGGCGAAACTATAGAGACGGTCATCACCGAGAATGAGATGGTCGAGCAGCCGGATGCCCAGTAAGTCTCCAGCTTCCCGCAGTCGCGTGGTGAGCGTCCGATCTTCGGCGCTCGGTGTGGGATCTCGTGAAGTAGGGACGGGAGCGTCTTACACACCTTCCAATGCGCGAGTTCTCCCATCCCTCTTCCCGAACCGGACGTGCGAGTTTCCCCGCATCCGGCTCTCCATTCGACGATCATGAACCAGCCCTGAAGCCATGCGCCATGTGATGGTGCGTCCGGCATAAAGTCTCCAGATCCTTCACCGCCCAGGACGTGAGTCCCTTCTTGTGATGAACCTGTAGATCGTTCTGGTCCTTGCATACGATGCAAGCAAAACCATCCCGCTTGAGCACCTTGAGCCTGCGCGTATGCCAGTCCTCAGGAAAGTTCCGGTGTTCATCGAGACCTCTGACGGTTCGATAGATGGCCGGATCAGGTCCCTTGAAGGCCTCCGGAGTGTGTGGCTCAGGATCCTCCACGAGGTACGGATGGGCAAAGCCGGCCCGGCCCTTCGCGTAGTATCGTGAGCGCTTGAGCTCCGTTGGCGACGGGAGCCATTGATGGATTTCAATGCCTTCCGTTCTGGCAACCCACCGTTGCCGCCGTAAAATGGTGCGTGATTTCTCCGTGATGAGTTGCACTTTCCGGCTCCCCTT
>JAOUMR010000107.1 GCA_029881435.1 Nitrospira sp. | reverse complement strand
CCCGGCAGACTGGCAAATCACGCATCTGGAATTCAAATCGTTAACACCGTGAATGCTCATGAACCCCTTGATAGCCCTGGCGTTTAGCCCAAGCCCCCTCAAATCTGTCGGACACTACTGAGACGACATTCCAGTTTATCGAGTGATAGCTGTGGACGGCGATATTCCTAAAACCAACCGCTTTTGTTAGACGTTCAGCCAGAGCAGGATTGATGATTTGAAGCTTTTGGAGAACTTCGAAATTCTCGGCCATGGTAGAGGGAGGGACTGCGTCAGTCTCGGCGATGAGATGTGAGGCGACATCGACGGAAAGCTGAACGGCGCGCTGGAGATTCAGCGCGATGATGTCCTGTATATCAGGGTCTCGAAGAAGTTGATCCACGGAGGAAGGAGTCTTATCGGCAATCCGCTCGACGCACCGCCGGAGCGATTCCAATTTGCTTTCGACTAAGTCCCGATCCATGCTTGTCGTCTCTCCGACAAAATGCGGCGGTAATAGGGCATGAGGTCCGCTTCTTCGTAGACCATACGCAGAAGCAGTTCGGCGTAACGCGTCCGATCGTGACACAGGACTCTGCGCCCCTTGGTCAGGATCTGCTGAAGCAGTGGGTTGTGAGTGCGGTCAAGGTCTATGAGATCTACAGGGCGGCCAACGGCCAGCACAAGATCTTCGATGATGGCGAGGTGAGTCTGAGCAGTAAGCGGGGTGGACGTCGCGACCGCGATATCGAGGTCACTGTCGTTGCGCGCGCGATCTTTGGCCATCGAGCCGAACAGAATAGCCAAGACCACAGACGGATGGCGGGCCATCACATGCTCGATGTTGCGATCAAGATCAGAGGTATGAGGTGGCTTCTGTAATTGCATGCTTTTGAGTATCATGAATGCCTCAAAGCTGCAAGGCGATGCGAGAACACCGGTGTCACGGTTCCACCATTGAATTGACTCTCCTGTACCCCCTTCATATAATGCGGTCCGTTCTAGCTTTGCCTTATCTGGCCTACACTTATGCGATCACTCTTCAAGGGAAATGCTGCGGAAAAGCTAGCGAAAGTTCGGGCCGGACTGCGCCATGCGTTCGCCGTTGAGCCTGAGGATCAACTCTTCTCCATCGACGATGTGCAGTTGCTGGAGCGGATTGCCGAGACGATCGTCAAGCGCGGCATGGCGGCTCCGGCAACGATGTTTTTGGAATCGATGGGGCCGATGAACTTCCTGGGAAGCCAGGCTCTGCATTTCATCACACCGATCATTGATTGCGCCTTCGATGTCAAAGAAGTTGAGCAGGTTGCACGATTGCTCGAGCGTCGTGACACGGTAACTCGTCTTATTCTACTCATTGAAGCCAAGTCTGCTCCAAAGGGAGCAACGGCTCAATGACGGCTTCCACCTCTACCCCTCCCAAGATTGATCGTCCTCTCAACGTCATTGTCGCCACTGATTGTGGCAGCACCACCACGAAAGCCATTCTCATCGAGAAAGTCGGCGACCAATATCGCCAGACCTATCGCGGTGAAGCACCAACGACAGTAGAAGCGCCATTTGAAGATGTGACGCGTGGTGTGCTGAATGCCATTGCTGAAATCGAAGAGCTTTCTGGTCGCAAGATTTTGGACGGCGACACGATCATCACGCCCTGCCGGGGTGACAAGACGGGTGTCGACATTTACATCTCGACCAGCAGCGCCGGCGGTGGGTTACAGATGATGGTGACCGGGGTCGTGCAGAATATGACGGGTGAGAGCGCGCAGCGTGCCGCACTGGGGGCCGGCGCGATCGTGATCGACGTATTGGCCGCGAACGATGGCCGCTTGCCTCATGAAAAGATCGAGCGGATTCGCTCCATGAGGCCGGACATGATCCTGATGGCGGGTGGGACTGATGGAGGGGCGGTCACCCACGTGGTAGAGATGGCCGAATATATCGCGGCGGCAGAGCCACGGCCACGGTTCGGCGTGACGTACAAATTGCCGCTGATCTATGCGGGTAATAGGGAAGCCCAGCCACAAGTGAGAAAGATCCTGGAGGAGAAATCGGCGTTGGTCGTCACGGAGAACATTCGGCCGGTCCTAGAGCGAGAGAATCTCGCGCCGGCGCGAAACAAGATTCACGACTTGTTTCTCGAACACGTCATGCAGCAGGCGCCAGGCTACAAGAAACTCATGGACATGGCTGGGGCACCGATTATGCCGACTCCCGCAGCGGTCGGTTTGATCATGGAGACGATCGCCAAGCGGGAGCATTTGAATCTGATCGGCGTGGATATCGGGGGAGCAACGACGGACGTCTTCTCCGTATTCGACGGCGCATTCAATCGAACGGTCAGTGCCAATCTCGGCATGTCCTACAGTGTGTCCAATGTGCTGGCTGAGGCAGGGCTGGCCAATATCATGCGCTGGGTCCCGTTCATGATCGATGAACAGACCTTGCGGAATCGCATCAAGAACAAGATGATCCGGCCGACGACCATTCCGCAGACACTCGACGAACTGCAAATCGAGCAGGCGATTGCACGTGAAGCCTTACGACTGGCCTTGATTCATCATAAGTCGCTGGCGACCGGGTTGAAAGGTGTGCAGCAGGAGCGGACGATCTCCGATGTCTTTGAGCAGCAGACCTCCGGCAAGTCGTTGATCGATATGGTGAAGCTGGATTTGATCGTGGGAAGCGGTGGGATCCTATCCCATGCTCCGCGCCGAATTCAATCGATGCTGATGATGGTCGATGCCTACGAGCCGACAGGTTGCACGATGCTGTCGGTCGACAGCATCTTTATGATGCCGCATCTCGGGGTGCTGTCCACGATCAATGAGAAGGCTGCCACCGACGTGTTCGTGCGAGACTGCATGGTCTATCTAGGGACCTGCGTGGCGCCGATTGGCCAGGGAAAAGAAGGCGCTGTGTGCGCCGACTACCAAATCACGCTGCCCGAGGGAAAGACCATCACGGATCAGCTGAAATTCGGGGAGTTGCGGCTCTATCCATTAGAGTCGGGGAAGCAGGCAACGATGAATGTTCAGCCTGCCAAAGGGGTCAATATGGGTGCGGGAGCTGGTGTTGCCGTCACGCGAGATGTTCAAGGCGGCGTTGTCGGACTCCTCCTGGACGGCCGTGGACGGCCCCTCCAATTTCCCGCTGACCAACAAGCTCGTGTCGCCGCGCTGGCGAAATGGTTCACGGCCGTTGGGTTGTACCCACCGGCGAGTGGCTAGTGTTGAGTCCTTGGTTTTTGATTGTGCGTTTTATATTGCTAGAAGTCATGTGGAATCATCCGTTCACCCTTCGACTGGCTCAGGGCGAACGGATCTGTTCATGAAATCAGTCTGGTTTGACGTTCGTGCTGAGCTTGTCGAAGCACGGGTAGCGAGTTTGAGATGACTTCTGGTTACGTAACTCAAAACTGAGATATGGCTCATTCCTATACACCCGGCTTAACAGTCACCGATCATACGGTCATCCATCGTCGGCGCATGCTGCCCCTGCCGGGGAAGGTATTGGTCAATGTCGGTGACCGAGTCCGTTCCAATCAGGCGGTGGCCAGAGCTGAATTGCCGGGGAAAGTCTTTCCAGTCAATCTCGCCAATCAGCTCAGTGTAGCCCCGGGCGAGATCAAGGATTATTTGATCAAGAAACAAGGCGAGTCCATTGAACGAGATGAGATTCTTGCTGAGAACAAGCCGCTGATCACATGGTTCAAGACAGAGATTCGATCGCCGGTCGCGGGCATGATCGAATCGGTGTCGTCCATCACGGGACAGGTTCTCTTACGCGAACCTCCAAGAGTCCTTCAGTTGCTCGCCTATGTGGATGGAACGATTGTGGAAACAATCCCTCAGCAGGGTGTCGTGGTTGAAACGACCTGCAGTTTGGTGCAAGGCATCTTCGGCATTGGAGGGGAGACATCTGGTGAAATTGTCATGGCAGTCAAGGCGCCCGACGAACCATTGACGCCGAGGCACCTCGATGCCGCGATGAAGGGCAAGGTGGTGGTCGGCGGGTCGTTTCTTTCAGCCGAGACGATGAAGCAGGCCAAGGCAGTCGGTGTGGCCGGCCTGGTCGTCGGTGGGATTCACGATGAAGATCTGCGCGCCTTGTTGGGCTATGACCTGGGCGTTGCCATTACGGGAACAGAACAGGTGGGGTTTACGCTCATCCTGACCGAGGGGTTCGGGACGATTCCGATGGCGGCCAAAACCTTCAAGCTGCTTGCTGCCCATGTGGGTCGGCATGCGTCGATCTCCGGTGCCACGCAGATCAGAGCCGGCGTCATTCGTCCTGAAATTATCATTCCACAGGGAGCACCAGGTGTAGGGATGGCGGCTCAATCACAGCACGAAGGAATTCGTTGTGGCGATCCGGTCCGTATCATCCGTGATCCCTTGTTCGGACGCATCGGTGAAGTATCGGCTCTTCCGCCGGAGCTCAGAACGATTCCTACCGAGAGCGAGGTGCGGGTGTTGGAAGTGACGTTTCCAGATGGCAAGAAAGTCGTCATTCCGCGGACGAATATCGAGGTGATCGAAGGGGCGTGACGCGTGAAGGGTGACGTGTATTTCGTGGAACGTGAATGTGGCGGCTCAGTCTGGCTTGCGCTATTCGTGATCTTCTGTGTGTCGTGTTGGCTACCGCCTGAGATCTCAGCTGAAGCATCGATCAGCGCTCCGCAAGACGTGCAGGTTTTTGATACGCCGAATGATGGAGGAGGAAGCCTCACGGTCCAGTGGGCTCCTGCGCCAAGCGATGCGCCCGACGTTCGTTATCAGGTCCTGGTCGGTGATGCCGTTGCGACTGATCCATCGGCATTCGCCATCGTCGCCGAGTTCCCTGCGAATACCAAGTATGTCAAAGACGACAAAACGGCCTGGTGGACAAGGAACGTGGACAAGGCGTGGCATCAGGTCCTGGTCAGAAGTGGGAAGGACGTCGAGGTAAAGGATGGCACGTCGTATGCCGTGGCCGTGGCAACGGTTCAAGACGACCAACGGATCTTCAGCCCGGTCTTGGTGGCTACTCCATCGCCGGATTGGTTTAACTGGAACCAACTCAATAATCTCATCATCGCGGTCTCGTTCGGAGGGCTGGTCTTCTACACGATCAGTCACGCAAAGCGGAACGAGATCTTCCTGCGCCGTATTCCAGGTCTTGATGCCGTGGATGAAGCGATCGGTCGTGCCACCGAACTGGGGAAGCCGATTCTGTATCTGACTGGGGCGCACGACCTGCATGATCCCTCAACGATTGCCGCTGCGGTCATCCTCGGGAAAGTTGCGAAACGCGCCGCGCTGTATGAAACCGAGCTGATCGTGCCCCACCGCGAGCCGATTACAATGGCGGTCTGTCAGGAAATTACCAAGCAGGCCTATTTAGAAGCAGGTAAGCCTGATCTCTTCAAGGAAGACGCGAACTTTTTTATCACGTCGGATCAGTTCAGCTACACGGCGGCGGTCGACGGCATTATGCTGAGGAAGAAACCAGCCGCCAATTTTTTCATGGGCTCTTATTTTGCGGAATCGTTGCTGCTGACGGAAACCGGCGCGAGTACCGGCGCCATTCAGATCGCGGGGACTGATTCAGATCACCAGTTACCGTTTTTCGTGACCACCTGCGACTACACCTTGATCGGTGAAGAGCTCTATGCCGCCAGCGCGTATCTTTCCAAAGAGCCCGTTCAGATTGGGACGCTCCGTGGTCAGGATATCGGGAAGGCGGTCATCCTGAGTGCCATCGCCGTTGGAACGGTATTGGCGACGGTCGGAGCCGTGACCGGCGCACAGTGGCCGCAGTTCTTACTTGATCTCTTCAGGGACCTGAAATGATCTTCCTGCGCCGACAACTTCCTCTCCTCATCACCCTGATCACCGGGCTTCTGTTCGCGGGTCAATACTATGTGCCGCATCCGGCTTCGGAGCAGATGCTGACGTCCGCGACGAAGTGGCTGCAGATCATCGGTGGATTCGCGTTGATCTTGGGCGTCACCAGTCTGTTCCATCAGCATGCGGTCAAGATCAAGCGTCACGAAGCGGGGTGGGCCTATAGTCTGGTGCTGTATGTCGGCATGCTTGGCACGATCGCGGTTGGGCTGTGGGCCGATGGCAAAGAAAGCATCGAAGGCACCATGACGGCCTTCGGCTGGGTCTATAACTACATGATGGTGCCGCTGCAAGGGACGATGTTTGCGATCCTGGCCTTCTTCATTGCCTCGGCTGCCTATCGCTCGTTTAGGGCCAGAAGTCGTGAAGCGGCGGTGCTCTTGGTGGCGGCTGTGATTGTCATGATGGGGCGTGTGCCGCTGGGCGAGTACCTGATTCCCCTAAGCGGCGATGTGTCCTCATGGATTTTGAATGTGCTCAACGCATCCGTACGACGGGCCATTCTAATCGGTGTGAGCCTCGGTGCGGTAGCGTTGTCGTTCAAGATCATTTTTGGCGTGGAACGGTCATACTTGGGTGGGGGAAAGGAGTAGGAATTTGTGGGAGCCTTTCGATGCGCGCGACTGGGCTCCCGCTCGTCGCCACCCGCAGTCTATGGGTGAGAGAGAAGTGGAAAAGGCATGAGTTTTTCTGAGCGCATGCTCAAGATCGATCGGCGGATCATCTTCCTGGTGATCGGTCTCTGCACGCTCTTGCCGTTGCTCTATCCAGTCGGCCTGCCGATCAAGATTTCGTCGGAAGTGCTCGGCGTCTACGACCATATTGAGTCGTTGCCGGAACGCTCGGTCTTCCTCTTGTCGATTGATTTTGATCCAGCATCCAAACCGGAACTCTATCCACAAGCCATCGCGCTGTTGCGCCATGCCTTTAAGAAAAATCTTCGTGTGATTACCATGACACTCTGGGTGTCTGGAACCGGGATGGCGGACCAGCTTGTGACGCAGGTGGCGAAAGAGATGGGGAAGGAGTACGGGAAAGACTATGCCTTTCTCGGATGGAGCCCGGGCGGGCAAGCCGTGATCATCAACATGGGACAGAATCTCTATTCAGCATTTCCAAGTGATTACGGGGGAAGACCCACCAAAGAGTTGCCGCTGTTGGACGGCGTGCGGAACTTGAAGGATGTTGGCTACATGGTCAGCTTGGGCGCCGGACGACCAGGGGTCGAAGAGTGGTATGTCTTCGGCAAGGACAAATATAAGTTCGAGCTTGGCGGTGGCTGCACGGGAGTCATGGCGCCGGGATTGTATCCGTTACTGCGGAGCGGTCAGATCAATGGTCTCATCGGTGGCCTCCGCGGCGCGGCGGAATACGAAAGCCTGATCGGCCAAAAAGGGAAAGCCGTGGCCGGGATGGATGCGCAGTCGGCCACGCATCTCGCCATCATTGTGCTGGTGATCATGTGCAACGTGTTTTATTTTTCATTGCGGCAACAACGAGGGTGAGACAGTCGTGACTGAATTACCGTTTGAGTCCATCGTAGGGGCGTGGGTCGCGACCGGGCTGACCCTCCTCATCTTCTCGTTCCTGTACAAAGACAATCCGCTCTTTAAACTGGCGGAACATCTGTATGTGGGTGTCTCAGTCGGCTACGTGATCGTGAAGACCTACGATACCGTCATCGTCCACTTGGTCATCAAGCCGATCGCGGAGAACGGTGAAATCGCTCTTCTGATTCCCGTGGCGATCGGGATGCTCATGCTGGCTCGGTATGTGCCGAAGGCCGCCTGGATGTCACGCTACGCGTTCGCCTTCATTGTCGGAATGGGCTCGGGGTTGGCGATTCCAAGAACGATTTCCTCATTTATCCTGAAACAAGTTGAGGATACCATTCGACCATTGTTATCGCTCGCGGGATCGGATGGCGTCACCTTTTCGATGAATCTGCTGAACCCTGCCAGCGATCTCAACGCGATTATCATTTTATGTGGGGTTGGGTCGGTTCTCTTTTACTTCTTTTTCTCCATTGAACACAGTGGGGCAGGGAAGGTCGTGGCTCGAACCGGCGTACTGTTTTTGATGGTCTCCTTCGGCGCGGCGTTCGGCTATACGGTCATGGCTCGCATGTCGCTCTTGATCGGCCGGTTGACGGATCTGATTGAATTCTCCGACTCTTCCTATGGCCGTCCAACCGTGTGGCTGTCGCTCCTCATAATCGGCGCGCTGATTGTGCTCGCTCGACGAAGTCGAGAACAACCCCCTGATACTCATTGAGGAGCGTTCATCGAAGCGGTTGCGGCGTAAGCTCTCCGTCCCCTACAATGTCCTACGCTATGAGCTCCAGCGTCGCCAAAGATTCCGCCCACTATCCCGTTCTGCGAAATCTGCAATTTTCACCCATTCAACAGGGGGAAGATCAGCTGATCGTGCTCTGGGACCCCAGCGGGTTGAGCAAAGAGAAACTGGTCCTTCCGCTCAGTTTGTTCTTCATCGTGCAACATTTTGATGGAGAGCATTCCATCCAGGAGATCGGTGCACTGTACTTGAAACGGTTCGGCGAGTTTCTGTTGCCGAGCAAAGTGGAACAGCTGGTGGCGGATCTCGAACAAAAGTTATTCTTGGAAGGCCCGAGAACCGAGGCAGCGCAGCAACAGGCCCAGGAGGAGTATCGACAGCAGCCAACGCGACCGGCTGCCTTTGCAGGGCGTAGTTACGAAGCCGATAGCGTGAAGTTGAAGAAACAGCTTGATGGATTCTTTACCTCAGGCGAGGGACCGGATTTCAAACCGTCCGAGCATCGAGGTAAGGTGATCAAGGGGCTCGTCCTGCCCACCTATGACCTCAAGCAAGCAGGGCCGGTCTATGCGTGGGGATACAAGGAACTACAAGAATCTCAGCAGCCGGATGTCTATGTCATCATCGGGACTGCACATGCGGGCCTGGAGAATCTCTTCGCCGTCACCGACAAAGATTTTGAGACACCCTTAGGGGTCGTGCAAGCTGATCGGATGATCTTGGCGCGGTTAAGGGAACTGGTGCCGGAATACTTCAAAGAGGACATTGCTCATCAATCGGAGCATGCGATTGAGTTCCAGTTGCCGTTCCTCCAGACCATCGTGGGCAAGCCCTTCACGATTGTCCCAGTGCTGTCGTCGTTCTCTGCGATGAGTCTGAACGACGGAGCCGTTCGAGCCTCAGTCGAACAATTCCTCAACGCCCTGCGAGAGGCGAGCGCCGCTTCCGAGAAGTCCGTGTGTGTGATTGCGGCAGGGGAGTTGGCGCATCTTGGCCTTCGCTACGGCGATAGCGCACCACCGACCGATTTTTCGTTTCATCGCTCCATGCAGCGGGACCTGGAGATGTTGAAGCAAGTCGAAGAGATTAACCCGGATGGTTTCGCTGCCTACATTCAAAAGGAAAACGACCAGCGCCGCATCTCCGGCTTCTCGCCCATCTATAGCCTGCTGCGATTGATCCAGGCCGAAAAAGGCCAAGTCCTTCGCTACGACCGCGGCATTACCGATCAATACAACTCGACCGTCACCTACGCCAGTATGGCGTTTTATTAATTCTGTGGGAGATGCATCGCGTAAAGGCGGGAGAAATGTAAGGCGCCGGTGTGTGCCCCATGAACTTACGACAGCGTTTCCAACAGCTCGATGTCTTTCTTGAGTAACTGGTTGACAAGTTCAGCCACTGGTTTGCCAGTCCGCTTGGATAGACGTTCAAGTCGTTTTCGCGTCGCGCCATCGACGTAGATGGGCAAATTCAACGCGACCCCCTTCTTGAAAAATTTTCCTCGAACAGCTTTGGAGAAATCGTACTCGGGTTTCATGTCATCCTTTTCGATATTGCTTCATCTCATTCGTCGTCGCCTTGCGAGCAGAGATGAGCCTGATAGTGGCGCTGTTGTCGGCTGTTTCCTGAAACGTATGGCAAGCGACCAGTAAAACTCCTGTGACATCCATTCCCATCGTAATCCAGCGCTCTTCATATTCACTGTGACCTTCGTCAAAGTGCGAAAGGGCATCTGCATCTTTGAAGATCGTGGCCACTCGTTCGAAGGGAATACCGTGCTTGCGAAGATTCTGTTTGGCTTTTGTAGGGTCCCATTCGAAGTAATACTGAAATGGCTTAGCCACACGCGCATTATTTCATATCGAATGCGTGAGGCCAAGCAAAGAATATCTACAGCGAGGTGTCTCGTGGTAGAGGGCCCAGGTGCCGGTTGTGTTGTGCGATGTTAGGCGAGGACGAGTCCTCCGCTACGACCCGGGGGCACTGTTAGCGCCTCTCCAACCTACTCGAGGAAATTTCGATATGCCAGAATACCTTTTTGCTCTCCGACAAGATTTCTCCCCGTATCCATGACAACAGGGAAAATCCAAACCCTCCTGTATCCAAAACGGTTCAGCACAGAATCGTTTAGGATACAGAATCGTTTTAGATACAGGTCCCATTCTAACCGACTACGCATGTATCGATTCGATACAGTCCGATTGAGACAGAAAGACAAACTCTGTTCGAGCGACAAGAAGAAAGTTCAATAAAGTAGTAGGCTTAGAACGATAACCAGAAAATGTTTTGATCGCTGAGGGATCGTCATCGATGTGACATGCATTCTACCGTAGCGGAATGCTTCTTGCGTGACACTGATAAGCATTGACGAAGCCGACCGACAAGGGTAGGTTTGCAATCCATTAGGAACGCATTAGAGAAGAATCTCGAGCATGTCTCCAGTGGATAATCACAGGTCGTAATGCAGGACCAGAGAGTCCGCATAGCAATCCTCCATAGCAATCAGCTGCTTCGAGAGAGCTTACATGGCTGCCTCGAGCAAGTGCCATCATTCGCGATCGCGCAGACGGCGTCCAGGCTGGAAGAGCTTAAAGGAGTCCTCGGTTCGGACAGATCGGATCTGCTCATCGTGGAGTTTGGTCTTTTGTGTCAAGGGGGAGTATATCGCGAGCAGATTTGCAGAGCTACCGTCAAGAGGTGTGTAAATAAGTTTCAGGCGGCGGTCCTCTCCGGTTGATGGTTCATGTCATTCCTCTCCTGTCCTGACGGCAGCACGATC
>JAOUMR010000197.1 GCA_029881435.1 Nitrospira sp. | reverse complement strand
CCCATGCGTGTCCGTCGAATGGAGGGCACTGGGAGTCCCTTCCTTGTGCAGCAAGCCATCAAAGACATAGGTGTTCTCCCGTTCTGCGGCATTCATGACCGTAGAATGAAAAAGCAGATGGCGTTCATCAATGAAACTATAGACACTGACGCCTTGGCCTTTGCCAAAATATTTATAGGAATAGTTGGCATTGAGCGACTCGGCCGGCACCTCAAATTTTTGCCCATCACTGGAGGTATGCAAGGCATCAGCCGAGCGCTGATAGATCGTCGGCAGCGGCAGGTGGTCCAGCAGGTGCAGAATCCGATCATTGGCGGCTCGGAGGTTTGCTGGGGTGAAGTACCAATTGACGGCATGTTCGACCTGGGCTTCATTGACATGACGGGAGATCCGCGCCAGCTTCCGAATGCCGATGCCGCACCCTAACCCGAGAAGCCCGGCTAAAAACGTTCGCATAGGGGGACGTGTATTCTGAGGGTAGCGTTGTCCATGAGTGAATTCGGTCAGGAAATGGGTCAGCTGATTAACGGTGGCAAGAATCTCCGATAAGGCAATGTACTGTCGTCCCGGGAAAAATCCTGAGAGCGCTTCTGTCTTGACGGTGGGTTGCGCTGGCGTCTTGACCAGGAGGCTGGCGTCGGTCTTCTGACTGACATAGGCATTCTGCTTAGCCACTAACCGTTCGTTCGTGGTGACATAGTGCTGATGCAGCGTGGCTTCCAACTCCCGTAAAACCACACGGGGATTGGCGAAGGGCTCAAGCTCTGCGTAATGGACATAGTGCGCGCGCCGTTGTTGCCACTGGTCACGGCTGAGGAGATAGCCTTCGAGGGCGCGATATTTATAGGAGTGCTCCAGATAGAGCGTCCCCGCCTTGAGTCCTTGTCCTACGTGGACGAAGAGTAAGGCCTTATATAAGGAGACGCGAAACGGCTGGTCAGGCGGACTGATGGCGTTGCGTTCGGTCGGCGTAAGAAACCGTCGTGGAGCTTCTTGCCCGATGGTGCCCTTGCGATCTTGCACATACTGAATCGCGGCAAGCAAGGCCTGATCAGTGCCCTGCCATGACAGACATTTCAGAATCGGCATGAGCCGAGCTTGAAGCCGAAGTGAGCGTCGTTCGAGAGCCGCATAATAGGCCTCCTGTTTGATCGTGTCGTCCACACTTGCCTTCAGCGGAGTCATGGCTTCAGTGAGTTGGTGTGGTGAGGTCTGTTGGGTGGCGAAAATGCGCTGGATGCGTTGGACCTTTTCGTGATCACTGAGCGTGGAGGCTTGAGCAATCTTTTTAATCTTGTTGAACGCAGTCAGGACGGTGGTTTCTAAGAGAGTCAGGAGGGTGTTGAGACTTCTCGAATGCGTGTCTCGTGTGGCATACCATCGTTCCATCTGTTCTCGCCGGACACGATTCAAGAGGGAGGGCAGGACATTCAGAAAGACATCGACCAGATTATCTTGTAGGCGGCAATAGTGGTGCACCACGAAGGCGAACAGATGTAAGAGGCGGTCAGACTCGGTACGCCGGAGAAGATCGAGTGGCGCGAGCGTCATGGCGAGATTGGCAAAATAGATGATACCGGGTTCAGGAAGAGCCAGGCGGCGACGGAGGAGCGCGACCTGATGATACAGTGTCCGTATATGCTCGAGGTCTTCGAGGCGGAGACGGACTTTTGCCGGTTGGGTAGATTGAGACAGTCGCTTCAGTTGGGTGAGGTGGTACTGTGCCCCTCGCTCTGGCTGACGAGGTGGAGCCAGAAGTGTCATTAAGTTCTTCTGAATTGATGGTGTGACGTACTGGCTCAATTGTTGTGCGATCGTCTGTTGATGGCGAGTCAGCGTTGCAGCCACCAGACGACTGAGGACGTCGGAACGGGGCACGGTCACCCGGGCAGCCACTAACCAGTCCACGAGTCGCAGAAACCTCTTTCGAGGTTCCCAATAGAGCTGGGCAAGGCTCTGGGCTTCAGCCTGAAGAAGCTGTCGCACAGCGGGATTCCAGAGGCGAAACTGACAGAGTTTGAGAATGAGGTGCCGATGACGGGTCGCCGTTTGTTTGACATAGTCGGTGGGGACAATCTCGTGAAAGGGTACCCCTAACATGTCTGTGACATAACGCAGGTCGCTTTCCCGAAACTGCAGCGGGGAGAAAAAGCGGTGGGTGGCAAGAAAATACCCATAACTGATGAGCAGGCAGACTTGATTGGTGGATGATTGCAGGCGCTTGATGAGCCGAATCAGTTCCAATGACGGCTCAAAGTACCGTTGTTGTTGAGCCAACGTAAATGTGGGTGGGGCATCAAACTCTTCGCGCTCAACGGCGCTGAGGATTTCCATTCTGGGCATCGACACACCTCCTTGGATGAAAAAAGGAGGTATTGTGCTGTCCCAAGAGGAAAAGTTCGATGGGGATAAAGGGGAGCAGCAGCAGTCAGGCCGTTGGCGGTCTTATCCTCAGACGAGGAGTTATGTTATCCCCAGGCCCGCGGGACTTTTCGCCCGTTTCCGTGAACAGACCCAGATTTGTTCGTCAACAAGTGGCTGGAAAAGACCAAGTGCAAGTACGATGATGATGTATCACTCCTGGTTTCTGGTACTTTCGAGAACCGTTCTTTGTTCAGTCCTAGTTTCAATTTATGGAAAGAGTGCTCAGCCGTCCTTTGGTTTGGGCCCACCATGAGGGGGGATTACATACATCCTCGTTTATTCGACTGCTGAGGAGCGGCGCAATTCTGGCATCACTCTCCAACACGATGGACATCGACCCAGGCAATTTTTCAGCACAAATCGCCTTGATGAGGCCTTCCCCACTTAGTGAGACAGAGAGTCGCGTCGGAAACTTTCTCAGAACCGTGGATGAGCTTGAGGAACGGACCACTAGCCAATCATCGTCATCGCTGAATTC
>JAOUMR010000196.1 GCA_029881435.1 Nitrospira sp. | reverse complement strand
TGATGCGTACGCCGGGTAACTTCTTGTGCTCGAACAGCGCTTGGCCGAGCTTCACCTTGTCCCCTTCGGCGACCAGCATGGCTGGTTTGAGATCGATATGATCCACGCCGAACACGCCAACGTGGCGGACAGGTTTAGCGACATGGACACGCTGCTCCGGTTTTCCGCTGATCGGCAAATCCAACCCTTGTGAGATTCTGATATGCATAGAAGTTCTGATTGAATGACGGCTGTCGTGGAGCATTGATTCAACGACCGTTATTTGACCGGTCAGAGGTTCTGGTCCCAGGCAGCGTACTCATCTGCAACAATAACTGAATGCCTTGGGGTGTCCACTGCGGTTGCTGTTTCTTCACAAACCGTTTGTGGTGATTGGTGAGAATGTGGGTCTCAAAACCGGTGACACCGCGCAACAGTATAACCGTGACCACCGACCATTGAAGTCGAGGTCGGACGACAAGGGCTCTCCTACCATTGCAACATTGCCATACTAGAGGTAATGTTGCAAGCTCTCCAGGCCTGCTTCCACGTCTGTGCCGAGCTCAGCAGAATCTTCCCCCATCGTCGGTCCATCTTTTTCATCGTGACTCCATATCAATTCTCACGTTGAGACCGCCAGCGTGAACCGTATATGGTAGGGGAACTGATCAAAAGGAGTTCTTCAATGCCCTTAAGCGCCTATAATCACGTCTCCATTCCCTCCTTCATGTACGGGACGGCCTGGAAGAAAGAGGCCACGACTGGGCTGGTACTGCAAGCGGTCCAGGCGGGGTTCACTGCGATCGATACAGCCAATCAACTTGTCCATTACGATGAAGCGCGGGTGGGGGAGGCGCTGCTACAATTAGCAACACAAGGCATCACCCGTGACCAACTGTTTCTGCAAACGAAGTTCACACCTATCAACGGCCAGGATCATCGCCTGCCCTACGATGCCCGGGCGAGCATCACCACCCAGGTGCAGCAGTCCTTTGCCAGCTCCTTATCACACCTCCACACGGACTATCTGGACTCGTATGTGCTGCATGGACCCTATTCGCGGCGCGGTCTAGGGGCTGAGGATTGGGAAGTCTGGGCGGCGATTGAATCCCTCTATGATACCGGCAAGACGAAGATGATCGGGGTCAGCAACGTCGCGGCTGATCAATTGACCCTGCTTTGTATGAAGGCCAAGCACAAGCCGATGGTGGTACAGAATCGTTGCTATGCGGCGTTCGGCTGGGATAAAGAAGTACGTGATATTTGTAATGCTAACATGATAATTTACCAGGGGTTCTCTCTCTTGACTGCCAATCGAGAAGTCCTTAGTTTCCCCGCCATTCTCACCATGGCAGCCAAGTATCAGGCCGGCCCCGCCCAAATGGTGTTTCGTTTCTCGCAGCAGATCGGCATGCTGCCGTTGACGGGATCGACGAATTCTAAACACATGACCGAAGATCTCCAGTGTGAGCAGTTTACGCTCTCGCCGGACGAACTGACCGTGATCGAGACCATCGGTCAATAGGGTTGACATGAAGATCTTGGTCAAGCGCGTCTATGAACCGGCGGCCAAGTCCGATGGCTTTCGGGTGCTGGTCGATCGGCTGTGGCCACGGGGACTTGCCAAGTCTGACGCGAAGCTTGATCTCTGGCTTCCTGATCTCGGCCCATCAACAGCCCTCCGTAAATGGTTCAACCACGATCCGGCACAGTGGACCGAATTCTGCCGTCGATATCGTGACGAGCTGAAGGAGAAGACAGCATTGCTCGCAACAATCAAAGAACAGGCAAAGACCCGATCCGTGACGCTGCTCTATTCCGCCAAGGATGAACGGCACAACCAGGCCGTTGCTCTCCAGAGCTTTCTGCTTAGACGACCGGCTTCGCAAAAACCCATCACGAGAGCGAGAAGACTCGCCGTGATTGCTACGTCCATGAAAAGTTGAACGAGGAGACCTGAAACCCTTGTATCTATACTCTCGATTGAACCTGCCATTGTTTTCTGGGGAGAGATTCTCATGAAATTCATCCGGGAGTCATTTCCGTGCGCCTTGACTCACTGTGTGTCGTCATGAGTGATTCTCGCTCTTGTCGGCGGACACTCAGAGGCTTGCCTTAGAACGTGGCTCTGGTTAATGTGTTTCGATGGACGACACGGGTTGGATAATCCTCATCTTGGTTGGCGGGGCGGTACTTTGGATGGTAATTCATCATCGGCATCGCCGCTGGAAGGCCGGCAAATTAGCCGACAAGATGTTGAAGGATGTGATTAAAAGTAAAGACGCCTTTCGGCGATAGTGTCAATCGTAGGCCCCGGGGCGCTTGGAAACCATTACTCTTGAATACCATCAGTACATGACAAGGTCAGGTCATGTTCCTAAAAAGACACCGCGAACACGATGCCCATGGGCCGGCGACAAGCCGTATAGTACGCCCAGCCAACGAAGCCCGCCTGTCCGGGGCTGAGTTGCTTGAGCATGTCTGGAATGCATGGCTCGATGAAGGAGTGTGGCAATGACGAGCATGCCCTCCCTCTGCTACGAGAAGGAGTGAGCCGAAGCGGCGGTGACTTGCCGGACACTGGCAAGGTGACGAAGTCCGCAGGAAACGGGGCGTGCGGCGAAGCGGTTACGCCAAGATGCGCCTCTAGGCTGAACATGGGACGGTTGAGGAACACACACCTATTGACACGCATCTGAGGGTTGAACTGTCACCCCTGCCTACACCGCTTTCCAGGCAGGACGCGGATCCGTGCCCGTCACACGTATGGACGGGAACGGCGAATGCAGGCTGGACATGTACGCTGGCCAACAAGGAGTCATGGGAAGCGCGTAGCTAGAGCATTTTCTATTTAGTCATGCAGCATATCCTGCGTGTTTGAAGTAATTGGCACACTCGGTTGGCGAGAAGGTGTCGAGGAGTGTGCCGATTT
>JAOUMR010000106.1 GCA_029881435.1 Nitrospira sp. | reverse complement strand
TCGTTTTCTCATGGACAACAGCCAGGTCGTGATGGATCCGAACCGTTTGGCGAACTGTGGTCGGATTACAATGAGCGACAGGCGGATAATCGAGAAACAAAGATCCCTCAGACGTTCGTGGTCACGCACCCGGTTGCCAACGGTTCAGTGGGAGAGTCGGTGCCAGGTGGAGTGGTGCCTAGCCAGTCCATTTCCGCTTCGGTCAACCCGCCTCAAGCGTCCTTAAGCACTCACGTGCAACCGGGTCTCCATGCAGAGGAGATGGCTCAATCAGCCGGGAGTCCGGCGATGCGATCCGTGGTCGTGAATGTGCATCAACCGGACCTCGGACATGTGAATATTCGCGTTGCGATGACCAATGATCTTGTCCATACCCATTTCTCATCCGATAGACTCGAAGTCGGACAATTCTTCATCAACGGTCAGGATCGACTTCAGGCGGCGTTGCAAGCGAGCGGATTGGACATGGGGCAGTTCCGTGTCGACATCGATCGTCATAGCGGAGGGCGTTCCTTTCAACAGAGTTCGTCTCAGGAGCACGGACAGCCCTGGAATCAGGGTTCACATGGGATGGGACGGGAGTCCAATTCGGATCAGCAGGACCAAACGCGCGGCGCACTCCATGGCCTGTTGAACGTAATGGCCTAGGCGGCAAGGAGGATACTGGACATGCTTGATGTATCAGAACTCACGGCTGCAGGCGCGACACCCGCTCCTGAACGAACGGGGCCCCGCGCGTTAGGGCAAGATGATTTTCTGAAACTGCTCATCACGCAGCTAAAAAACCAGGATCCATTGAATCCTACCGACAACACCGAGTTCGTCTCGCAGCTCGCACAGTTCAGCCAGCTCGAGCAAAGCGCGAAGCAGGCTCAGCTGCTTCAGCAGAGCCTCGACGCCCAAACGGCGTCGCTGCAGTTCACGCTGCTCCCCATGATTGGTCGAACGGTCACGATCGGGCAGCCGCTGGTTCAACTCGGAGATGGGTCCGCGACCTTCGGCTATACGCTGGACAAGAATGCCACGAAAGTTCTTGTCAGCATTCAGGATCACCAAGGTCAGGTCGTACGGAGCCTGGAGTATCGGGATCAACTTGCAGGAGTCCATGCAGCCGAATGGGATGGTAAGGACCAGGATGGACGCGTAATGCCGAAAGGGCTCTACCGATATCTCATTTCAGCGCTGGATACCGAAGGGAAGGCTGTGCCGGTGGAAGGGCGTGCATCGCTCACTGTGTCCGGGGTTCGTATGGAAGAGGGACAAGCCAAGCTACTTGTTGGTGATCTGGCTATTGATCCATCTGCGATCGTCGAGTTGCGATAACCAAGAGGAGGACTGCACCGATGGGAATTCTGTCGTCGCTTTTTACGGGCGTCAGCGGGCTCAACGCGAACAGCAATGCATTGTCGGTCATAGGGAATAATATCGCAAATTTGAATACGGTTGGATTTAAATCCAGTCGGTCAGTGTTTGCCGATCTGATCACGTCATCGTTGGGCGGTGTGGGTGGAACGCTCCAGACGGGTCTGGGTGTGGCGTTGAACGGCGTGCAGGGGGATTTCACTCAGGGTTCCCTGAGTACTTCGAGTAGTGGGCTTGATTTAGCAATCGACGGCAACGGATTCTTTCTTCTCCGGGATGCAAGTGGGGCAAGCTTTTATTCTCGGGCCGGACAGTTCCACTTGGATGCGCAGAGTCGCATTGTCGACCCCAGCGGATTCTTACTCCAAGGATATCAAGTCAACGCCAATGGCCTCATTACAGCCAGCATTGGCGGCGTGACGTTACCCTCAACCACCGCGCCGCCGAATCTGACGAGCACGGTTGATATCGGGGCTAATCTCAATTCGCAATCCTCAACGAGCGTGTTTTCACTTGCAGATCCGAACGGGACTTCCCAGTTTTCGACATCGCTCACAGTTTATGATTCGCTCGGTAACCCGCATCTGCTCACAACCTACCTTACAAAGACTGCGGCGAATACGTGGGCCTACAATGTCGCCGGCAGTACCAACGAAATCGACACAGCGAATTATAACGCTGCCAACATTAACGTGCCACTGGGGCTCGTACGTGTGGCCTCCGGAACCTTGACCTTCACCACTGGAGGTGCCCTTGATACCGAGAGCGTCGTAACAAGTTACGATACCGGCACTGCTGGCGGCGCGGCGGGGGCTACAGTGGGAGAGGCCCGAATTGATTTTCTCGGCGCAACTGCCGATCAGCTACTCGCTTTCAATTTCGGTGCGAGCGTCACAACGGACAGTGGGGCCGGAGTCGATCTTACCACGCAATTTGGAGCACCGTCAGGATTGGTTCAGCAGAGTCAGAATGGGTTCGGTGCCGGAGCGCTTCAGACGGTCTCTGTGGAGACAAATGGACTTATCAACGGAAGATTCTCCAATGGACAAATTCGTCCCTTGGCTCAACTAGCTCTCGCACGATTTCCCGATCCACTCGGACTTATTCGAACTGGTAAGAACACGTTCGCCGAGTCGGGTGCATCTGGGCAGCCGTTGGTTGGGCCAGCCACGTTTGCTGGCCTCGGGCGAGTCTTGTCCAACACGCTCGAGTTGTCCAACGTGGACCTTGGAGAAAACTTTATCGACATGATTGCCGCGCAGCGAGGATTCCAAGCAAACTCGAGAGTCATTACGACGTCGGATGAACTTCTCCAAGAGTTGGTCAATCTGAAACGATAGGGTGATCGGTTTTAGCCCGGGAGCACCGCTCCCGGGCCACCTGCCCGCGTTAGGCTACTACGGGATCGCCTTCTTTCCGGCTCAATCCCACCTCGCGTTACGTCAGTTTCTTGACGGTGTCAACGAATTGCTTGACGAGGAGCAGAATGACTGACGTACGGTCAGCGCGACTTTTCTGTAACTCCGCGTCGGGTGCATGGATTCGTAGTCATTGCAGTTGTGGCTCCGACGAAAGCAATGGCATATGCATTGCAACCTCCCGCAGCTGGCCCATGAGTCACTCGAGGAGGAGTTATGGCAGATGCAGCCGCAGCAGATGAAAAAGCTTCAGTAGGGGCCCCCGCTCCAGCGTTTCCGATCAAATTACTCCTCATTGTGTCGCTCGCGGCCCTTGTTTTTGGCGTGGGGGGGGCGGTGGTCGCAGTCAAATTCCTGGGAGGGTCGGAGAAAGCCTCCGAAACTTCGGAAGAACATAAAAGCGAGGCTGTGCCGAAGTCCGAGTCTCACAGTGGAGGCGGAGGAAAACAGGGCAAGGTCGCCGCACCAGGAGTCATGTTCGACCTCGATCCCTTTATTGTGAACCTCGCCGATACGCCGGACGTTCGTTATCTGAAGCTTACGATCAAACTCGAAGTAGACAATGAAGCGGTCTCCACCGAATTATCCGCGCGAGTCCCTCAAGTCCGAGATGCCGTGCTCGTCTTACTCAGCAGCAAGGATGTGAATGCCGTGAGAACGACACAAGGGAAATTTCAGTTGCGCGACGAAATCACTCAACGGGTCAATGGTCTTCTCCCTAAACCCGGTGTCCGTTCCGCTTATTTCACAGACTTCGTTGTGCAGTAAAAGCCTTTGCCATGGAAAAAATTCTCTCTCAGGACGAAATCGATGCGCTCTTGAAAGGAGTGGTGTCGGGAGAAGTCGATACGGCTCCCAAGGATAACGAGGCAGTCGCCAAAGAAGTCAGGCAATACGATTTGTTCAACCAAGAACGGGTCATTCGTGGGCGAATGCCGACCATGGAAATGATCAACGATCGGTTCATTCGCCGCCAATCCGTTGTCTGGACCAACCTGTTTCGCGAAGCGGTCGAATTCGTCGTCGTCGGGACGCAGGTGATTAAGTTCGGTGAGTTTCTGAAGAAGGTACCGATGCTGTCGTCCTTGAACGTGTTCCATATGCCACCGTTACGGGGTAGCGCTCTCTTCGTGATGGATGCGTTCCTGGTGTATTTGATCGTGGATTATGTTTTCGGTGGGAAAGGTCAGACCCATGTGAAGCCCGAAGGACGAGACTTTACGCCTGTCCAATTGAGGATCATCAAGAAATTGCTGCTCCAGGCTCTTGTTGAGCTGGAGAAGGCGTGGCATGCCGTCGTACCGGTGAAAGTGGAGTATTTGCGGTCTGAAAGTAATCCTCAGTTCGCAATGGTGGTCACCTCATCCGAGATTGTGGTGGTTGTGACGTTGCACGTCGTGTTGGGAGACACTGCACGGGAGCTGTACATCGTCTATCCCTATACCATGCTCGAGCCCATCAAGGAAAAGCTCTATTCCGGGTTAGTGTCTGATCAAGTCGATCAGAATGGTGACTGGAGCCAGCGATTCCGTGAACGATTGCACGAATGTCCGCTTCCGATCGCGGTACGACTTGGAACTGCCACTGTGACGGTGAAGGATGTGATGAACTTTTCAACAGGAGACGTCATCTTACTTGACCAGCGTCCAGGTGACCCACTTGATTGCTACATTGAAGGCTATCACAAGTTTCAGGGTAGCCCCGGTGTCTATAAAGGCAATCATGCCTGCCGTGTAACCAAAACGATGAACTAATCCTCACGGAACGAAGAGAGCGATTATGGCTGAATCAGAATCTGCAATGCGCACAGATCCTCAATCGGAGGGGAAGGCTGCTCCTCAGCCTGCCTCGTTTCCGTCAGTTCAAGGGGCGGAAACAGGAGGAGCCCCGAAGAATATGGATTTTCTTCTGGATATTCCCATGAGCGTCGCCGTGTACGTCGGGTCCACCAAGATGGCGATCCGTGATCTGTTGCAACTGACCCAAGGCTCAGTCATCGAACTCGATAAATTGGCTGGCGAACCGATGGAAGTGATGGTGAATAACAAACTAGTTGCCCGTGGTGAAGTCGTGGTCGTGAATGAAAAATTCGGCATTCGACTGACAGATGTGGTGAGTGCCGCGGAGCGCGTGCAGCAGCTTCGTTGAACAGTTAGAGGGAATAGTTGTGATCGATCTGTGGGAAAGCCTGTTCCGCACCGTCTCCGCCTTAGCCATTGTGTTGGTGCTGATGGGGCTTGCGACAGTCATCTTCCGCCGCGTGATGGGGAACCGCTTGGGAGCGGTCGGAGGGCAGCCACTCGTTCAAGTGCTGGCGACGGGATATATCGCTCCGCGCAAGACCGTGTCACTCGTGTCGGTCGCTGGCGAGTACCTGATCGTTGGGACGACGGCAACGGATCTTGTTCCTTTGGGGCGTCTCAACGATTCAACACAGATACATGAACTATTGGCGCGAACCACGGAGGTATCCACTACGCCGAGCTCATCCATGCCGGATTCAGTCTTATCGTCCTGGCTTCAGCGTTGGCCCGTCGCCCCGGTCCGTTACGATAAGGATGCCCATGGACAGTAGTCGACAATGGCGGAGTACCATCATGTGGGTGAGTGGCGTCTGTGCAACGGCACTCCTTCTGATACCGCTATCGGATGCGGTGGCAAGTGGTCCGTCGATAAGTTTCGATTTCGGACCAGACGGTCCTAAACAGACTGCCGTTGTCATCCAAATCTTAATCCTCCTCACGGTGCTGTCCTTGGCACCGGCCCTCTTCATTATGGTTACGTCGTTCACGAGGATTGTCATCGTGCTGTCATTCCTGCGTCAGGCTCTCGGCACGCAGGCGGTCCCTCCGAATCAAGTGCTGCTGTCGTTGGCGTTGTTCTTGACGATGTTCATTATGGCTCCCGTTGGCCAGGCTGTGTACAACAACGCTGTACAACCGCTCATAGCCGAGCAGATCTCGTACGAAGAGGCATGGAAAAAGGGGAGCGAGCCGGTGCGAGGGTTTATGCTGCGGCAGGTGCGAGACAAGGATCTGGAACTGTTCATTACATTGAGCAAAATCCCGAAGCCTGAACGAGTCGAGGAGGTCCCGACCCACGCCATCATCCCTGCCTTCATTCTCAGCGAGCTGCGCATTGCATTCCAAATTGGATTCTTGATCTACATTCCCTTTCTGATCGTGGATATGGTCGTTGCGAGCATTCTCATGTCGATGGGTATGATGCTATTGCCTCCTGTGGTGATCTCTCTTCCATTCAAGTTGATTCTCTTCGTCTTGGCTGATGGGTGGTATTTGGTGGTGGGGTCAATGGTGCGAAGCTTTCAGTGAGTGAGTCACATCTTCGGTGGGGATTGTTCGAGTCGGCTTCTGAGGGCAAGCGACGGTTGCGTAGCGTGCGGTAACAAGCGATCACGAGGGGGAGGCACATGACGCCGGAGATGGTGACCGAATTGGGCAGGCAAGCATTGGAAACGACGTTGCTGGTGTCATCCCCGATTCTCGGGCTGAGTCTGTTCATCGGTCTGGCCATCAGTGCTCTGCAGGCCATGACGCAGCTGAACGAAGCCACACTGACCTTTGTACCTAAAGTGCTGGCGCTTTTCGGAGCCCTCCTCGTGTTTCTTCCGTGGATGCTGAACGTGATGACGACCTATATGTCGAATCTGCTCATGAATATTCCTAACTACGTGCACTAGTAACTTACGATGGCTTTCACGCAGCCGATCCACATTCTGCTTCCTGAATTTCAGGCATTCTTGGTCCTCATTTCCAGGATTGGGGGACTACTGGCTGCGTTCCCGGTCTTGAGCGGCAGGGCGGTTCCACTGAAAGTCAAAGTCGCTCTTATTTTGACATTGGGGTTGCTGTTGGCTCCGATGGTCCATCTTCCGGTCGTGCCGTATGATCCGCTCGCGCTCGCTGCAGGCCTCGTGAGCGAAATGACGATCGGATTGGCGATCGGACTGGCCGTACGGCTGTTTTTCAGCGCGCTGGAGGTTGCGGGTGAATTGATCGGTATCCAAATGGGGTTTGGTGTCGTCCAGCTTTTCGATCCGGCTACTGCGCACCAAACTCCGATCATCGGTCGATACTTTACCTTGCTGGCGTCGCTCGTTTTTCTCTCTCTCAATGGTCACATGTTTCTCGTTGCCACCATTCTCTCGAGCTACGAGGCTATTCCAGCGTTTGGTGCCTCCCTTCCCAGAGAAGTGGGAGATGATGTCCTGCGGCTTTCTCAGAACATGTTCGTGCTGGGCTTGAAGTTGGCAGCGCCCGTGCTCGTCATGGTTTTCATGATTAATATTCTTTTGGCGATGCTGGGACGAGCGGTCAGCCAAATCAATGTGTTCGTTTTAAGCTTTCCCGTTACGATTGCCGGTGGATTGGCCGTGCTGGCTCTCTCGATGCCGTTTACAGTGAACCTCCTGGCTCGTGAGATGGAGCGTCTCCAACTGACGATCCAGGCACTTCTGAAAGCGTTGGGACATGGCTGACGACGACAAGTCGAACAAAACAGAGCCCGCGACTCCGAAGCGAAAAGAGGAGGCACGCCGAAAAGGGCAGGTCGCCATGAGCCGCGACGTGTCAACGGCGGCTATCCTCTTAGGCGGCATTGGGTTGTTGGCCGCGATGTTGCCGGTCGGTCTTCAACGAATGACGGAGATGACGCGACAAGGTCTGATGCTGTCCTTCCCAGCCGAATTTTACGACGGGATGTCGATTGAACAGGTCTATATGGTCGTGATTCAGGCTGGGCTCACGGTCTTTGCCTTGAGCCTACCGATCGTCGTTGGAGTGTTAGTGGTGGCAAGCGCAGCTTCGCTGCTGCAGACAGGCCTGTTATGGAAATCAAACGGACTGCAACTGGAGTTCGCCCGCATCAATCCGATCAAAGGGCTCTCCAAACTGGCCTCCTTCCGTTCCGTGATGGAATTGATCAAAGGCCTGCTGAAGATCGCAATTGTGACAGGGGTCGGCATCTGGGTCGCCCGCTACGACATCCTCCGGATTCCTGAACTGATCGAGTTCGATATGGGGTCCGTCTTGCAGGTGACCGGTCGACTCTCGTTGAAAATCGGATTGGCCGTATCTGGAGCGATCGCAGTGCTTGCCGTGCTTGACTATTTCTATCAGCGCTATGAGTGGGAACGTGGTCTGCGCATGTCCAAACAGGAAATCAAGGAAGAGCACAAGTCCACAGAAGGCGATCCCTTGATCAAAAGCCGGGTACGGACTGTCCAGCGAGAACTCATGAAGAAACGCATGATGACGGCGGTCAAGACGGCGGATGTGGTGATCACGAATCCGACACACTTAGCAGTCGCCCTGAAATATGACACGGTCAAGATGTCGGCACCGATTGTCGTGGCGAAGGGCGCCGGTTTGATCGCTGAGCGAATCCGCGAGCTGGCACGGCATCATGGAGTCCCGGTCGTCGAAAACAAGTTTGTTGCAAGAACGATCTTTAAACTTGTGGATATTGGGAGGGAGATTCCCAATGATCTCTATCGTGCGGTGGCAGAAATTTTGGCGTTCGTATACCGCGCGAGAGGCGTGACCCCATGAGCATGGTGTAGGCGCATACCGGTATGGCAACAGCAACAGAACCAGTAGGGCCGACGCAGTTCTTTAAACACCCGGACATCATGATGTCCGTTGGGGTCGTGGCCATTATCATGGTGATGTTGCTGCCGTTGCCACGGTTCATGCTCGATTTGCTCTTAAGTTTTGATATTACCCTCTCGGTCCTCATCTTGCTCGTCGGGCTTCAAGTGCGGCGGCCGATCGAGTTTTCCGTGTTTCCTTCGATTCTTCTCATGATCACGCTGTTCCGGTTGTCCCTCAATATCGCGTCGACCAGACTGATCTTGCTGCATGGCAATGAAGGGGCTGGGGCTGCCGGGGAAGTCATTCGAGCCTTCGGGAATTTTATTGTGGGAGGGAATTACGCGGTCGGTTTGGTCGTGTTCACCATTCTCGTCATCATCAATTTTGTCGTGGTGACGAAGGGGGCCGGGCGCGTGGCCGAGGTGGCTGCTCGTTTCACGTTGGATGCGATGCCCGGGAAACAGATGAGCATCGATGCGGATCTTAACTCCGGTCTGATCAACGAAACTGACGCGCGCCGCCGAAGGCGGGAGATCACGGAAGAGGCGGACTTTTACGGTGCCATGGACGGTGCCAGTAAATTCGTTCGAGGCGACGCGATCGCAGCTGTGATCATCATTTTGGTCAACATTCTCGGTGGATTTGCGATCGGAATTCTGCAGCAAGGGATGAGCCCGGGGCTTGCGGCTCAGACCTATACGGTGCTCACCGTTGGTGAAGGATTAGTCGCGCAGATTCCCGCGCTGATTGTGTCGACTGCGGCCGGTATCGTTGTGACTCGGGCCGCCTCGGAAACAGACCTGGGAGACCAGATGGCTCGACAGCTGTTGATGTCCTCCAAACCTGTAGGAATCGCAGCTGGCATTCTTCTGGCGCTGGGACTCGTGCCAGGTCTTCCTCATGTGGCCTTCCTGCTCTTGGGAAGCGGTGTCGCATGGATGGCCTACCAACTCTATCAGCAGGAACAGATTCAGGCAGCTCCAACACCAGCTCCTGTCACCGCCACCGTGGAAGAAGGGGTGACTCGAGTGACGCCGCTCGATCTCATGGAGGTCCAGGTCGGGTATGGACTGATCGGACTTGTTGAGGGAACACAAGGGACGGCGTTGCTCGATCGGATTAAGGCATTACGTCGGCAATTTGCCGAATCGATGGGATTTGTTGTGCCGCCGATTCATATCCGTGACAACTTGCAGCTACGACCGAACGAATATGCCATCATTTTGAAGGGTGTGGAGGTTGCGAAAGCCGACGTCGTGCCTGGCCATCTCTTGGCGATTGATCCAGGCACCGGCCAGCGAGGGTTGGTGCAAGGGATTGAGACCAAAGAACCGGCGTTTGGCTTACCAGCGCTCTGGGTCCCTGATGATGCTCGAGAGCAAGCTCAGATGGCTGGTTATACGGTGGTTGATGCGAGTTCCGCCATTGCCACACATCTTTCTGAGTTGATTAAGCGTCATGGCCATGAATTGCTGGGAAGGCAGGAGGTTCAAGGGTTATTGGATGAAGTGGGGAAGTCGCACCCCAAGTTGGTAGAAGAACTCATCCCAACACTGCTGCCGCTTGGGACGGTCGTGCGTGTTCTCGGAAATCTGCTCAGAGAAGGGATTCCAATTCGAGACATTCGATCCATCCTGGAGGCCATTTCAGATCAGGCCACGAATACCAAAGATGCGGACATCCTGACGGAATATGCGCGGCAGTCACTAGCCAGGACGATCACCAAACAGTACCAGGCGTCGGACGGTACGCTCCAGGTCATTACGTTGGACCCACGACTTGATCGGTCTTTAGCGGACCAAGTGGCAGCCTTGCCGCCTGGCGTCGCATTAAACCTCGATCCGATGGTCTCGCATAAACTTCTGAGCAACTTGAAACAAGCGGCTGAACGGGTTGCGGCTCGAGGGCAGCAACCGATTGTCCTCTGTTCTCAAGCGGTGCGCCGCCACCTCCGACGGCACAGTGATCGTCTGCTGCATTCCGTGCCTGTAATGGGACTAAACGAAGTGGATTCGTTCGTTCGCTTGCAATCCCTCGATACTGTTCGAATCGACTTAGACTTGGCACAGCCATCCTAGGGTAAATCATGAAGGTTAAGATCTTTCACGCCGTAACCATGCAGGATGCCATGCGAGCCATTAAGGAGGAGCTTGGGCCGGATGCCATCATCCTGTCGTCGAAAGAGGTGCGTGAAGGGGGACGATTGTTGCGGGTCTTCAATCGACCGGTGTTGGAGATTATGGCGGCTGCTGAACAGGAGGCGCAGCAGCCTACCGAGCTGAAGGATAGCCGTCAAAGCCACGATCGATCCGTACCTCCTCCCGCTGCGCAACCTCCTTCGCCGGTGGCGTTGCAGACGTTTCGGCAAACGCTCCACACCATGTTGCAGCCGAATCACCAAGATACCGCTCTCTCTGTAGATCAGCCGTCTGCTCCGTCGAGACCAACGCGCCCTCAGCCAAAGCGGCAGGGGCTCCATCACCTCCGCAGTGCAATGGCCGAACTGAGCAGTTTGATACAGGACCTCTCTCACGAAAAGACTCAGACGGGGAGTCCTGCCATATCACCTTTCCTCATGACCCTGCGCCGCTCCCTCATTGCACGTGGGATCAATCCAGCAACGGCCAAATTACTTATGAATGAGGCCCACTCAACCATCCAGCATGAGAGAGCGTGCGACGATGAGTCGGCTACATACGCGCTACAACGAGCTCTTGCACGGCGTGTCGCCACGAGCGGGTCTTTCCTTGATGATCGGGCACATCCCACGATCGGCATTCTTCTGGGACCAAGTGGATCCGGAAAA
>JAOUMR010000195.1 GCA_029881435.1 Nitrospira sp. | reverse complement strand
AGGAAGCACAGGGCCAATGGTATTTCTGCCTCCCGAGCGATAGGTGACACATCACGGCTCATAGGCCTGGCCCCACGTCACGGCCAACACGTACCGGGCCACAGTGTGTAAAATTTCTGGGTCGATGGTCTCGACGGTATCTGTCGGTCGATGAAAGTGCGGATGTACACCTCCGCTCACGACGGTGACCGTCGGCACGCCTGCCTCCTTGAATGGTACATGGTCACCACCGGGGAAGAATCCATAGAGATCGATTTTGTCGTGAACTCCGGCGGTCTTTCCTGCCTCCAGAAACGTATCCTTCTCGAAGCCTGTCACACCGACGGTGAGCCGTCCGTTCCCAACGCCGGCGTGATCAATGTTGATCATGGCTTTGGTTGTGTCCAGCGGAACGATGGGCCGTGACGTATACAGTCGTGACCCGAGGAGGTCGTGCTCCTCGCCGCTGAACGAGATAAAGAGAATCGTTCGTGAGGGAGGCGGCTCAACCTGTGTGAGGGCTCGTGCCACCTCCAAGATGACAGCTGTTCCGGAGGCATTGTCATCTGCGCCTGGGAAGAGAATCCCTCCCGGGCGACCGAAGTGATCCCGATGGGCTCCGACGATCACCGTCTCTGGCCCGGTGCCAGGTATCATTCCGATCACATTGATCAAGAGCCCTTCCTCCCTGACCGTCTCCCAGCGGAGCGATGCAAATTGATTGCTCGGCACGGCTTGTGATGAAGGCGATTGGTTCAGTCGTTCTTGAAGCGCATGTAAGCGATCCGGTAGTTCCCCCTTCGACTCCGAGAGAATTTCCTGGGCGAGCGCGGTGCTGATCCAGGCTCCGGGAATGGCCAGCTCGAGGGGTACTTGCCCATAGAAGGCACTGGGGTTTCCTGTGACGCCACGGCGGATTTCATAGGGAGAAAGAACTGGTCCAGTTGCCGTCAGGTAACCGATCGCGCCGTGATCTTGCGCGATTTGTACCTTGTCGGCGTGGCTGAAAGGATGTGGATAGTGCTCGGGTTTGCCGCGTAGGAACAGCACGATGCGGTTGTTCACGTCCACGCCGGCGTAGTCGTCGATGCCTCGAGCCGAGTCGACGATGCCGTATCCGACAAAGACGATCTGGCCTTGGATGTCGGCGGATGGGGAATCGAAGATGGGAAGGTAATCGGTACCGGGTTGTTTGGTCGTTAGTCCGTTTGTCTTACCGATTCTGAGTACTGAGTCCGAGGGCATAGTGGCTGTGGGCACGAGGGTTGCCATGGCCCCTGATGTGGCACCATCCTTTCCTATTAGCAAAGGAATGATCAGGGAGCCGTTGCGAATGCGCGGCAGCCGTAACCCAGCCGACAGAAACTCGTGGGCGACCCACCGCGCGGAGTCGAGATCGTCCTTTGTGCCGCCTTGCCGTCCATTGAAGGTAGGCCCGCTGAGTGTTCGAATGTCGGCAAGCATCCGGTCTGAGGAAAGAGATTCGATGGCATGCTGAAAACTTGTCTCGGACGATTCGGCTAGAATAAATTGCGGGTTCATTACCAGCGACACCATTAGACAGGTCAGTGTTCGTATGCGCCATGTATTCATGTTGGTCCGATAGAGATGGATCGCAATATCTTGATCATCGCGGGCACCTGCTTTGCTCGGCGGATCATAGCACAGCCGGCAAACAGGTTGCGGAGCCGCATGGAGCCCAGGTACTATTCAGTGAGCATGAGAGCCAGGCGCACGGTTTTTTTCGTCCCTGCGCGCTGTTGGTGAACGTGTTAGGGCAACAGGCAGTGCTTCGGTCGTCATGGAGTACGTATGGCAAGTGGTGAGCCAGGCAAAGGACTATATGATCATCTGTATCGACGTTTTTTTGAACAACGCGACAGCCACGAAGGCTATTTGTTCCAGGAGGCTCCGGGTGGCAGTGCCAAACCACAGACGGTGACGTTCAGGGAGAAGCTTCGGTGGTGGACGTGGGATCGGTGGGAGCGGAGAAGAAAAATTCTTGAAGAACGCGACCGGTTGCAACGCGAGATACTCCAAATCAAGAAACCAAGAGATACAAGGTAGGTGGATTGTGCGGCGTATCATGAGACAACTCCAACCCATGCCTTCCGCTCTGCTCTTGGCGAGTCTTGGTTGGCTGGCGGGGACCAGTTCTAGTTACGGCGTTCAGACCGAAACTCATGAAGAAAAGGCTGCCAATCTCAAGCAACAGGCAACCGGCGGGCTTTTTCAGAAGTGGACCTTCGACCAGGATCAGATCCATGGCCTACCCGACGGCTTCGAGCTAGGCATTTCCAATGGTGAGCCCTCTGCCACGTGGGCTGTACTCGCAAGCCCGAATGCACCTTCTCCGCCCAAAGTGGTTGCCGGCTCATCCGTATGCGCACAGGGGTGTTATCAGGCATTGTTGGTCAAGGGGTTGGAGTACGAATATCCTGATCTCAGTATTCGCTTTCATGTGCCGAATGGTGCAGGGCCCGGAGGATTGGTCTTGGGTGCACGCGACGCCAAGAATTTTTACGCTGCCGTTGTCGATCCGGCTCTAGGCAAAGTACAGCTTCTTCGTCTATCTGATGGACGGGAGACGCTCCTTGGTCAAGCGTCAGCCACTCTCAAGCAGGTTGAGTGGCATTCCCTGAGAGTACAACGGAACACCATCATCAGTAAAGATTTCATCGAAGTGTATGTCGATGGAACGCTGCTACTGTCCGTTGAAGACCAAACGCTTGGCTTGGGACAGATCGGATTGGTTTTAGTCGGGAAATCCGCAATGTTTTTCGATAGCTTCCACGCGGTCCCTCTCTTTTCCCACCGGCCGTTTTCCTCGCCACCGGCTTACTAGCCCCAGCCGGATCCCCCTAATCCGGACGTAAGCCATCCAGAAAAGTCTGCCGAGCCAGCCAGAGTCCGTGCTGGATGCGGCAGAGGATATCTGAGCACTAGCTGTCTGCGTGCACCTCCCAGGTGCAAGTCGGTTGGTG
>JAOUMR010000105.1 GCA_029881435.1 Nitrospira sp. | reverse complement strand
CGCGGCCCTCATGGCAGAAAAATCCTGGTATCTTGGCCTGGCTCTCACAGCTGTAGTTATGTGCAGTGCGGGAGAGCTGCAAACGTCCAGCTCTCCCGCATATCCATGTGTTTCTCCCAATCACCGGAATGACTCCACATAACTCTCGACGCCACATAACACCCCGCACAGAACCCAGGGGTGGGACAGGCAAGGAGGAGGGGGGCACAACGCTCTCGCGGCGGGCAGGCCTGATCCGGGGGAAGAGAGGACCGAGGATGTTCGGGAAGGCCTGATCCGCTGCTCTTCAGCGATGGCCCGCCACCACTGGGGGCTCCATCTTCGATCGACGCCGGCGGCCACGCGGGCGCATTCGGGGGGAACGGGGGTGTCGCCAGACTCCCCCGATTCGACATAAACGAAAGGTGATTCAATGTTATTGACAGTGAAGGAACTCGCGCAGCAGCCCCACATCAAACCAGCAACCCTGTATGCGTGGGCGGCACAGGGGAAAATGCCCTACAGAAAGATTCACGGCTTAGTCCGGTTTGATCAACACGACATTGATTATTGGCTGGCTACGTTCTCGTCCAGAACTGTCGTGCCTCCCCGAATACCGAGTAGTAGATCGGACGACGCCAACCTCGACAGGTTGATTGCGCGTGCCAAACGCCAGGTCTATACTCCTGCCTGCGAGAAACCAGACGAGATCAGGGCCAAACAAGGAGGTTAATGATGGCTCTGTTTCGGCGAGGCCGTGTCTGGTGGATGGGGTTTCCCTATCAAGGGAAGCAGATCAGAAGATCCACGGAGGTCACGGATAAGAAGCTGGCGGAGAAGATTTATCACAAGGTGATGGTTCAGATTGCTGAAGGCAAGTGGTATGCACCCGAAGCGGGGGCCGATAAGACGGTGAAGGAACTCCTGGAACGGTACCTCACCGATCATTCAGCTCCAAATAAAGCTCCGACGACACACTACAGCGATAAATCTCGCGCGCAGCATCTCATTCAGGCGTTCGGGGATCTGACATTGAGGGAGATGCGACCTTCTCTTCTTGCAGCGCATAAGTCGAAGCGACGGGCTGCCGGTGCAGCGGCCAAGACGATCAATAATGAACTGACGCTCTTAGGCCATGCCTTTCAGCTCGCGGTGAAGGAATGGGAATGGGTGGCTGAGAATCCGGTGCAAAGAGTCTCCAAGGAGAAAGTGCGGAATCTGATTGAGCGATGGCTGACCGCAGAGGAAGAACAGCGTCTCTTAGCGGCCTCTCCTGTATGGCTACAAGAGATCATTCTCTTCGCGGCAAACACTGGACTTCGGCAGAGTGAAATCCTGAACCTCCAATGGTGCAATGTGGATCTGTTCAGGAGAACCATTACGCTGCTGGAACAAAAGAACGGAGGCAGAGATACGCTTCCAGTGAATGCAAAGACGCTGGAGGTACTCAACGCCAGGGCGAAAGTCCGATCGCTCAAGACGGATTATGTCTTCTTCAACGGGGCTGGGAACCGAATGGATGCGCGGGATCTCTTGCGTGTCTTTTATCCGGCCATGAGAAAGGCAGACGTGAAACGGTTTCGGTTTCACGATCTGCGCCACACCTTTGCCACTCGACTCGTACAAGCCGGGTGCGACATCTACACCGTGCAAAAACTTGGGCGGTGGAAAACAATTTCGATGGTCATGCGATATGCGCATCACCATCCGGAGAGTTTACGCGCTGGCATCGAGATTCTTGATCGGATTCCGGACGGCGTTAGCACAGTTTTAGCACAATCGGCTAATTTCACTGTGTCGGAAGCCGGGGAGGAATCGGTTGTAAGCTGTTGAAATAAAATAGAAAAGATTGGTTGCGGGGAGAGGATTTGAACCTCTGACCTTTGGGTTATGAGCCCAACGAGCTACCAGGCTGCTCCACCCCGCGGTCGGATGCTAGCAAAGCGTTGAACAGCAAGTCAAGTTGAGGTATCGCACGATTGCTTTCTCACGACCACGATGCTAAAGCCAAGACATGCGCATTGTCTTCATGGGCACACCCGAGTTTGCGGTGCCATCGCTGGAGGCCCTGCTTCGTTCCGACAACCAAGTCGTTGGGGTTGTGACACAACCTGATCGACCAAAGGGGCGTGGTCATCACCTCGTCGCTCCACCTGTAAAACTAGTTGCCGACCGCGCCGGCATTCCCGTCCTACAGCCGCTGAAGATTCGCACCCCTGAATTTATGGGGGCATTGTCAGCCTGGCGACCTGAGGTGATTGCCGTGGCGGCCTTCGGACGAATTTTGCATGCACCGATACTGAGTCTTCCCTCGAATGGTTGCATCAATGTGCATGGGTCGCTGCTGCCGAAATATCGAGGCGCAGCGCCGGTGCAATGGGCCATTATCAACGGTGATAGTGAAACTGGTATTACGACCATGCTGATGGATGAAGGGATGGATACAGGTGCGATCCTGTTGCAAGAGCGGTTGGAGATCATGCCGGGCGACACGACCGGCACGTTGGCACCGCGTCTCGCTGAGATAGGAGGACGACTGCTTGTGGAAACGATCGCACAGTTGAAGGCGGGGAGTTTGAAGCCTCAAAAGCAGGATGATGGGCAGGCAACTATGGCGCCGCTCTTAAAGAAAGAAGACGGCCTCATCGATTGGACGATGAGGGCAAAATCTCTCGCGAACCGAGTGCGAGGTCTCTCTCCGTGGCCAGGCGCCTACACATTTCGGGGTGAGGAACGATGGAATGTATGGAAGGCTGTCCCAAGCATGGGCACGGTATCCGACATGCCTGGAACGATTGTGGATGTAAATAAACAGTCTATTCTGGTAGCAACCGGAGAGGGTCTTCTCGATTTACAAGAAATACAAACAGCGAATTCAAAGCGAATGCCCGTTAGCCAATTTCTGACCGGGCATACAGTCACCACCGGTATGCAACTGGGGTTTCGGGATGTGTGATCCGGTCGCCATACGTGTCTGAAATGATGCCCCGTCCTCCTGACGATGTCGGATGAACGCCGCGTAGGAACTTCTGTGTCAGGACCTTCACCACGATCCGTCGCACTCCGTATCCTGCTTGCACGCCAACGGACAGACTGCCCACTCGATGAACTGATTGACCAGCAAGCCTCCTCAATTCCACTCCCTCGCGACCGCGCACTGGTGATGGAATTGGCGTACGGAGTCTTGCGGCGGCAGGAACCGATCGATTGGCGATTGGGTGCGGTTCTTTCTAAACCTCTCCATAGACTTCCTGTGTTCGTCCAGATGTTGCTTCGGATCGGCGCCTATCAAGTGCTGTTTCTGGATCGAGTTCCGGCTTCCGCGGCCGTGAATGAAACGGTCGAACTAGCGAAAGGCTCTGCACAACAACTCGGGCGTGATTGGAGTGGGCTGGTGAACGGGGTCCTACGTAATCTCATTCGGGTACCGACCCCGTCCCTTCCAGATCCCGCGACTCACCCGGCTGAATCGTTGTCCATCACGTATGGCATCCCCATGTGGTTAGTGGTGCGCTGGTTAGATCGAATGGGGAAAGAGCAAACAGAATCAGCTTGTCGGGCAACCAGTACCGTTCCGAACGTAACCGTGCGAGTGAATCGTTGCCGACTGACCCGGGAAGAGTTTCTGAAACGTATGCAAGAAGCCGGGCTGGCTGCTCACCCAACAGAAATGAGCCCTGTAGGAGTGGTGGTGGAAAAAGGACAGGATATCACCTCGTTGCCGGGTTTCATGGCAGGGGATTGTTATGTGGAGGATGAAGCGGCCCAGCTCATTCCTCCCATTCTTGATCCTTCACCCATGGAGGTTGTCTTGGATGCGTGTGCAGCCCCGGGTGGCAAGGCTACCCATCTCGCAGAACTTATGGGCGATAGCGGAATGATCGTCGCCGTTGATCAGAAAGCCCCTCGGTTGGACTTATTGCAAGACAATTGTTTGAGACTGAGGATCCAAAGCATTGTGCCGGTCGTCGGAGATGCAAGAAAACCTGCTCAATGGACCAGCCTAGTCGCCAGAGATGCCGATCAACCGGTCATTCCGACCGTCTTCGACCGGATTCTCGTCGATGCGCCTTGCAGCGGGCTGGGGGTCTTACGTCGCCATCCTGAAGCGAAAGGACGGAGGTCTGATTCATCGTTTACGCGGCATCAGAAGCTCCAAGTGCAAATTCTCGAATCAGTGGCCCCCTGCTTGCGACCAGGTGGGGTGCTGGTCTATAGTACGTGCTCTACGGAAACGGAAGAAACCGAAGAGGTTGTGAACCGGTTTTGTGAGACCTCTCCTGGATGGACGCGTGAATCTGTGGCTCCCTGGCTTCCGTCTGCTGCTCATCGCTTTGTGACCGCTCAAGGGGCGCTATCCACTCTGTGCAATAGTTTTGGGATGGATGGGTTTTACGCCGTCCGTTTACGAAAGAACGAGTGATGCCTCACCAGATTTATATTGCACCTTCGATTCTCTCTGCTGATTTTTCAAGATTGGCGGACGAAATCGCCGCTGTGGAGCGGGCTGGTGCTGATATGCTGCATGTGGATGTCATGGACGGCCACTTCGTCCCGAATTTGACGGTGGGGCCTCCTATTGTGGAAAGCCTCAGGAAAGTCACCAAACTGCCGCTGGACGTGCATTTAATGATCACCAATGCCGATGCGTTTATTCCGGACTTCGCGGACGCGGGAGCAGATTATCTCACTGTCCACGTTGAAGCCTGCCCGCACCTTCACCGTACGATTCAGTCGATCAAGGAGCGAGGCGTGAAGGCAGGTGTGACTCTGAATCCCGCCACACCGATCGCCTCGCTGCAGGAAATTCTGGGTGACGTCGACTTGGTCTTGATTATGTCGGTGAATCCAGGATTCGGCGGGCAGTCATTTATTCCTTCAGTGCTGAAGAAAATCGTCGAGGCACGGACCCAGTTGGATCGAATTAAAAGCCAGGCGCTGCTTGAAGTGGATGGCGGCGTGAAGGTGGACAATGCACGGGAGATCGTGGAAGCCGGCGCCACGACGCTCGTTGCAGGATCTGCTATCTTTTCACAGCACGACTATACGGCCACGATCGCCGCCATGCGAGCAGCCGCAGAAACAGCTCTTCAACCGACGTCCCGCACAGCGGTCAATCGATAGGCGATCCAGGGTGGACATCTCCTCCGCAGTCATCGACAGCCTTCATCCTCTCGAAACCAAAGTCCTTACGACCTTAGGCGCGAACCCGCCGGAAGCAGTCTTGAACAGCGAGCAGTTGGCTGCAGCCGCTGAGTTGGAGCCTTCCCAACTGAGCATGGCAGTTGAGTGGCTGCTGGCCAAAGGGCTGGTCACGATCCAGGCGGAGACGGTGACGCCGGTCGCATCACTCACGAAAACCGGTGAGGAATATCATCAGAGCATGTCGCCGATTGAACGTGTTCTGGCTGCGGCTCGTGATGCAGCCGGTACAGGGAAACGGCTGACGATTCCCGATCTTCAGTCACACGATGGGCTTGATCCTTCTGATGTCAGCAAAGCCGTTGGGCGACTCAAGAAGGAAGGGGTGTTACTGATTGTGCAGGGGGGATGCATTGAGACAACCGGGCGTTCAAGTCCGACCGTTGAGGCGCTGAAAGGATTGCTGCGGCAGCTACACGAATCCCCGAGAGAACTGAAGGCCTTTCCGGAAGGGGATCGCCGAGTGATCGAAGATTACGCCGTAAAGCGGGGAAATGCCAAGGAGCCATTCAGAATCGATGAACGAGTGACACGCGCGTTCATGCTGTCGCCGTCCGGGGCAAACGCCGCCGAGCAGCTGCTGAGACAGGGGGTTGCAGAAGAAGTATCGCAGTTGTCCCCTGACATGTTGAAGGACGGAAGTTGGCGCCATAAGCGCTTTCGGAAATATACGATTAGCCTGCGGGCACCACGCGTTGGGACGGGGAAGAAGCATCCCTATCGAGAATTTCTTGATACCGTCAAAGCGAAACTCGTGAGCATGGGGTTTCAGGAAATGCGTGGATCGTTGGTCGAAACAGAATTTTGGAATATGGATGCCCTGTTCATGCCGCAGTTTCACCCCGCCCGCGACATTCACGATGTGTACTTTGTGAAGGACCCCACCCATGCGTCCGCCATGGATGAGTCGGTCTTGTCGCACGTTGCTCAGGTGCACCAGCATGGTGCTGAGACGGGTTCCACGGGCTGGGGCTATTCGTTCGATGTTCAGCGCGCCAAGCGATTGGTATTGCGAAGTCAAGGCACCGCGGTTTCGGCTCGAACGTTGGCCGCCGCCCCGAGCATTCCCGGGAAGTATTTTTCGATCGCTCGATGTTTTCGCTATGACCAAGTCGATGCAACCCATGCGACAGATTTCTTCCAAGTGGAAGGCATCGTGCTGGGGGAGGACATCAATTTTAGAACCTTACTTGGACTGTTGAATCTGTTTGCACGGGAAGTTGCGCAAGCGAAAGAGGTAAAATTCTCGCCGGCATATTTCCCATTCACCGAACCTTCCGTTGAACTGCATGTGCGTCATCCTCGCTTAGGGTGGATGGAACTCGGAGGCGCGGGACTGTTCCGTCCGGAAGTCACCTTGCCCCTTGGGGTCACGGTTCCGGTGATTGCCTGGGGGCTGGGGCTCGACCGGATGGCGATGGTTGCGCTGGGGATCCACGATATCCGAGAGCTCTTCACGGACAATCTGGAATTGATCCGTACCACGAGAGGATTGTTCTAACTGACGCCATGCCCACGATCACGATTTATAAAGACGATTTCCAGTCCCTCCTCCACCAGACACCATCTGCAAATCGGACTGTTGCGATTGAGGAGTTGGAAGCGTGGCTGATGCTCGCGAAGGGCGAATTGAAGGGGTACAACCATGAAACAGGGGAACTTCGCATCGAGCTACAGGATAGCAACAGGCCCGATCTGTGGTGTTGCGAAGGGATTGCTCGGCAAGTCCGCATCAAGCAACAGGGACAACTCACGCCCTATCCGTTCTTCTCTGAAGCCTCTCAATCCCAGATGCAGATCATCGTGAAGCCTGGAATCGAGCAGGTGCGTCCCTATGTGGCAGCTTGTGCGGCCAGAGGGTATCGAGTTACGACCGAGGGATTAGCGCAGCTGATTCAAACGCAAGAAAAATTGGCGGAGATATTCGGCCACAAGCGCAAGACCGTTTCGATCGGCATCTATCAGCTGCCTAAAATCAAGTTTCCCGTGACCTACGCGCTTGTGAAGCCCGACGAAGCACGGTTTACTCCGTTGGGGATGGAGACCGTGATGACGCTGTCGGAGATTCTCATGGTCCATCCGAAGGGATTGGAGTATGGGGCTATCCTTGCAGGAACGGGGCGATTACCGATACTCCGTGATGCCGCCAATCAACCACTGTCGTTCCCTCCGATCATCAATAGCAGGGAAATCGGCGAAGTGCAGGTGGGTGATGATCAGCTCTTCGTGGAGGTGACGGGCACAGACCTCCCTATGGTCGTCTTAACCCTGAATATTTTTGCGTCCAATCTCGCCGACCGCGGGGCAACCATCGAGCCGATCGAAGTTCAGTATCCACGTAGCACCTCGTTGGGGAAACGAGTGACCACTCCATTGGATCTTGGAAAGTCCAAAACGATTCAAATTCAAAAGGTTGAACAGGCGCTGGGGCAGGAGCTCGGCGTGCACACTGTGGCACGAGCCCTTGAAACGTATGGGTACGAGGTCTCGGCTGGAAAGGGTTCCGTCAAGGCCAAGTTGCCGCCCTATCGGCAGGATCTGATGCACATGATGGATGTGGTTGAAGATGTGGCCATGAGTTTGGGATACGCCGAATTCACGCCGGTCATGCCGGCACAGTTTACCGTGGGCGGGTTATCTGATATTGAGCACATGTCCGACCGGGCACGAGAATTAATGGTGGGTCTTGGGTTTCAGGAGATCATTTCAAACATTCTCGGCTCGCCCGATAGTTATTCTGGTCGGATGCGCCTCGAAGCGACGGAATGGGGACGCATGGTCGAGGTCGACAACGTCATGTCATTGAGTTTCTCCTGTCTCCGGCAATGGATCCTGCCTTCTCTGCTGCGTGTCGAGGCGGCATCGAGCCGAGCCTTTTACCCACACCGCCTCTTTGAGGCCGGTGATGTGGCGATTCCCGACGCCGCCAAGGAGTTGGGTTCTCGGACGGAGACGATCTTGGGAGCGGTCATCGCTCATGCAGCGGCGCATTTCTCAGAAATTCATTCTTGCTTGGACGTGCTGTGTTACTACCTTGGGAAGGAATACAGCCTCGAGACGGTTCAGCATCCGTCTTTTCTGGAGGGTCGCGCGGGGCGGATTATCGTGGCGGGCCGACCAGTCGGCGTCATCGGCGAACTCCATCCGGAAGTCCTCGAACGTTGGCAGATCGCCGTGCCTGTCGTGGCGTTCGATCTGAACCTGTCGCAGCTGCTTTCGTAAGTCAGTCACGGCGCATCACGTGAAATCGCTCCCTCTTTGCAAGTCGATCTCAAGAACGGCGCGTGCCGAGTTTCGTGTGTCGCGTACTGTCACCGGGTTTTGGCTCATGGCGTCCCACAGGCAAATCCCTCTCAATAGGACCGAACGGCCTCTACTAGGGCCTTCTTCTGTGCTTGCACGAATCTGACAACCGCGTAAGATGTCGCTGTAGCAGAATCAGTGACTCGTGAACGAGTGGGCTCACAAACCAGCTGGTGACTGCATCACGACCCCGAATGCCGTCACCACCACTTTCTCCTAAGAATACAGGCAGGCCTTGTCTTGGCCAGGGCCCCGTGGCAGGTCGTCACCAATCAGCCAGTTTGATTTTCAAGGCAGTTGCTGGCCCCACAACTTATCGCGGATGAGTTACGTCGTCCATATCGTGCTTCTCCTCGCCTGGGTGCTCTGGCCTGCGCCCGACTCCAGAGCGGGTGTGATTGTGCGCATTGAACCGCAAGGCATGTTCGATTTTGCTGGAACAGCGGAAAAGGCGATCAATTATTCGGCTCAACGCAGATTCGTGTGGGTGAATTGTCCTCATTTCCGAGGCAAGAAGGCCGTGAGAATCTTGAGCCGCATGTACTCCTCATCCCGATAGCCATAGGCGCGCCGTTGAATCACGCGAATCTTGTTATTCAGACCTTCGACGAACCCCAGCTTGACCTTGTTGCGGGGTGCGCAGTAGGCCACGATGCCATGCCAGTGCTTCTCGATCAAGGTGGCGAATTTCTCAAAGGGCCGCAGCCGTTGCCACTTGAGCTGCTCTCGCCAGCGGGTGAAGAACTGGCGGGCCCAGCCTTTCCGGCGATACGACCACAGTTGCCCAAACTCTTCCTTGAGCAGGTAGGCCGTGGCCCAGCGCTTATTGGCCTGCAGCAGCTTCCGGAGCGAGCGGCGACCCGCCAGCGTGAGATTGGCTCGGTGGGAGAGCAGCGTGTAGCGCTGGCCTTTGATGAAGGCCCGATCCTTTGCCGCCACGCGCTTGTACTCAGCGCGGCGGACCTGATCCATCGCGTCCGCCAGATGACGCAGAATGTGAAACTTGTCGAACAGGATCTGGGCCTGGGGCGCATGCGCCTGCACCGAGTGTCAGCGCCGATGCTATAAGTCCTCAAAGCACCGAACTGAAAAGTCCTCTACACACCGAGTCACAATGTCCCTTCACGGTTCACCACGACGGAGGAGGGACGGATGCTGCGAAGGGAGGACAGGATGGTGATTCAGGCGTTAGCGAAACGAGGATTATATCTGTGCGACATCGCCAAACAGATGGGCGTGCACCCACGGACCGTGCGCCGCGCCCTGGCTCGAGGCGGGGCGCCAGCCCCACGGCTGAGTCGTCGGGGCAGTCGGCTCGATCCGTATCGGGCCGACATTGATCGGCTCCTGGCCGAAGACGTCTGGAACGCAGTCGTAATTTTTCGGGAACTCCAGGCCAAGGGGTACACAGGGCGGCTCTCGATTCTGCGGGACTATATTCGACCGAAGCGGGTTCTGCGGGTGCGTCGTGCCACGGTGCGCTTTGAGACGCCGCCTGGCCGACAACTGCAGAGCGATTGGGCCGAGCAGCGGACGCAGATCGCTGGCCAGGAGACGGTGGTCCACTTCATGGTTAACACACTGGGCTTCTCCCGACGGTTCCACTTCTGGTGCACGGACCGCGAGGACGCCGAGCACACCTATGACGGGCTGATCCGGAGCTTCGAGTGGTTTGGGGGCGTCCCCGCAGAAGTGTTGGTGGACAATCAGAAGGCGGCGGTCCTCGCACATCCGCGTGGCGGTCCGGCCCGGTTCCATCCGCGATTTGTGGATCTGGCGGGGCACTATGGGTGTGTGCCCCGCGCCTGCCAGCCCGCTCGGGCGCAGACCAAGGGTAAAGATGAGCGCATGGTGGGTGACGTCAAACACCACTTCTTTGTCCGCTACCGCGCATTCGAGAGTGGGGCGCAGCTGAATCAACTCGCCGAGCAGTGGCTGCGGGACGAGGCCGACCAGCGGTGCCACGGAACCGTGCAGGAAGTGGTGGCCACGCGCTTTGCCGGGGAGGCACCGACGCTCCACCCGCTCCCGAGCGCCCGCTATGACACCGCCTACCGTGAGATCCGACAGGTGAGCTGGGATGCGTACATCGATGTCCGCGGAGGCCGCTACAGTGTCCCGGCTCAGCTGGCAGGCCGCTCCGTCCAGATCCGGCTCACACTCGAGGGAGAGTTGGCCATTTACGACGGGGAGCGCCTTGTGGCGAATCATCGGGTGGCTTCAGGAGAGCCGGGCTGGGTCACCATCCCGGCTCATCATGCGGCCCTGTGGGCCCAAACCCTAGCCGTGGAACAGCGGCCGCTGGCGGTCTACGAGGAGGTGACGTCATGATGGAATTGCACGCCCTCCTCGAACGGCTGAAGCTCGAGCACCTCCGTACCCAGCTCGACGGCGTCTGCGAGCAGGCGGCGAAAAGCGATCTCGATTACCAAGGGTTTCTGGTCCGAGCCCTCGAAGCGGAGTGGCGCGGGCGCCAGCAACGGGGGATCGACATCCGACTACGGATGGCGCGGTTTCCATGGCTGAAGACGTTGGAGCAGTTCGAGTTCGAGTGCCAGCCCTCGCTCGACCGCAAGGTCATGCGGGAATTGGCGGGCCTGAGTTTTGTGGACCGCGCGGAGAATGTGGTCTTGCTGGGCCCGCCGGGAGTGGGCAAAACGCATCTGCCCCCTGTGTCAGGATAGATGTCGTGTCTGATCTGTCACCATTTGGGGGCGAGAGATGAGAGCATCCTGTGGAAATGCGCCGGCAATATTCACGTGAGTTTAAAGAGGCTGTGGTAACCCAACTCC
>JAOUMR010000194.1 GCA_029881435.1 Nitrospira sp. | reverse complement strand
CGCCATCGAAGATTACATGAACAACCACAATCAGAACCCGCGCGTGTTTGTCTGGACCGCATCTGTGGAGAGTATTATGGCCAAGATCGCCAAATGTAAAGAAGCGTTGGACGCACTACACTAGGCGATCGATCTTTAACCATCGATATTCGGTTCCAACGAGAATGGCATAGGTGCTCTTCCAATTTTGAGGCTGAGGGATGACCGTCACGCTAGCCAGACGGATATCCAAATTCCTGACCGATTTCCAGCCCACGTAGTCCACGTTGAGCTCGAGTTTCCATTCACGTTCTGAATCCCGAATGGGCCACAAGGCGATTCCGCCGGTGATGATCTGAGGCAAGACGAAGGTTGTAGTCGCATCTTGGATCTTGATGCCGTTGGCTGAAAAGGCTCCGTCTAAGTGAAGAGTCGCCTGGCTTCTGTACACGACCGCGAGATTCGCGGTGGGTTGCCCCTCTTTATTCCGAATCGCGGTGTACAAGGCGCCAACGTTAAATCCTGGGGCAGTATCGCTCCCATGAAACTCAAGTTTGCTTCCTGCCGGTGCCAGACCGCCTGGAGAAAGGGATTGTAGTTCTGCATGTCCTTCTCCGAAAAAGCTGGCAAAGGTATAGATGTCGGCGCCAGCGCCGATTGAGAAGTCAGGGAAAAGCTGGTACGCCAGGGTCGGTTTGATGTCAAAGAGAGGTAGCGCCGTAAACGTCGTGATCCCTCTGAATGGGCTGTTTTCAGGCCACCGCATCACCGAACCGAAAGGCGTAGTGATGCCGATCCCCACCGTCAGCTTCTCCAGTGAGGAGACGCCGATATCCTGGAGGTTCGCGGTAATATAGCCATGGCCCGGACCGGGCCACGCAAAGGGGCCATCGTGATCCCCGGTTACCGAAATCCCGCTGAGGCTTCTAAAGTCGGTTGTCCCTCCAACCAACGTTCCTCCTGCCATTGTCTGTACCCCACGAAGTTGGGTCATTCCTGCTGGGTTGTAATGAAGGGCCGAAGGGTTGTCTGCCTGTGCGGCGAAGGCATTTCCCATCCCGGATGCTGCCGCGCCCTGGCCATAGACTCGAGGGACCTGAGCAAATACAGGGGAAGCGGTGCAGGCTCCAACAATAACCAGCACGACGAGCGTCACGGCTCGGTATGACGTTACAGGATTCCGTGCAATCCAGGATTGAGGTGTACTGCAGAATCGCCGGCTGGCTTTATGAATCATGGCTTCCCTCTCACGCACCGTGAAACCAGTGATCCATAGCCTGCTGAAGCTCGACGGTGTCGAATGGCTTGAGCAAATAGGCTTGCGCGCCCATCCCGATCGCCTTGACGGCTAACTCCTGGGACCCAGACGCAGTCACCATGATGATGGGGATTTTCTGATTCGTCAGACGGACCTGCCGTAACACTTCCAGACCGTCGATCTGGCCGATCCCAATGTCGAGAATCACTCCATCGAATGCACCTGATTGCAAGGTTTCAAGGGCTTGCCGTCCGTCACACGCCGAGTATGTCTGGTAGCCTTCTGCTCTCAATCGATCATGAAGCAGCTGCTGAATGTCGGTATCATCATCCACGACCAGGATGTGTCGGCCGACAGCGTGTATTTCAAGCGAGGGTCGTGTCTTGACTGAATGGATAGGAAGCGTAAACGTGAATTCTGCGCCACTTTCCTGGAGGTTGCGAGCTGCCACCTTCCCTCCCTGCAATTCGACCAAGGTTTTCACAATTGAAAGCCCCAATCCCAAACCTTTTGGTCCGGTACGCTGGCCCTGTTGAATGCGGAAGAAGGGATCAAAAATGTTCTCAAGATGCTCTGGAGGAATGCCGGGTCCTGTGTCTCGAACCAGAACAGTCGCTGTCCGGTCGTCCGACAGGTCGCAAGCAACTGTAACCTGTCCTCCGGGCGGGGTAAATTTCATGGCATTCTGTACCAGATTGACGACGGTCTGAAACAGGCGATCACGATCCGCCCAGACGACGATGGTGGTGTCCGAACACGTGAACTCCAGTGTTTGCTGTTTGACATGCGCCAACGGTTTGAGTTGCTCGATTACGTCAGCCAGGCACGGTTCAAGCTCCACATCGGCTGGATGCACCTCCAAGCGCCCAGTCTCGATACGGGTACGATCGAGGAGATCCTCGATCATCCGAACCAGTCGATCCGAATTTTCCGACATACGCACGAGATACCGCTGCTGCTTCTCGTTCAGCGGTCCAGTCAGTCCATCAAGCAGATTCTGGATAAACCCTTTGATGGACGTGAGCGGTGTTCTGAGCTCATGTGATACATGTGAGAGGAACTGTGCCCGCAGGCGATCCGCTCGTTCAAGAGCTTCCGTGCGCTCCCTGACTTTGAGTTCCAACCCCTGGTTCCACTCCTCGATCTGTTGGTAGGCCGACGCATTATCTAAGGCAATAGAAACTTGACTCGCGACCGTCTTCATCAGATCTAAGTCGTCTTCGGTTACGCTTTGGTTGTGCGAGCGATCGACGGTCAGCATACCCCACACCCGGCCCTTGGTTTTGATGGGGACCACGACCAAGCCTTTCGTGCGACTTAATTCCGCCAGTCGTTGATTGAGCGGATGGAGTCTGTGCCGAATCGTTTCAATATCTTTGACCAACAGCGGACTTCCCTGCAGCACCACCACTCCCTCAGGACTCTCACGATCGGTGATGGGAATCCGACACGACTGGGCGAATGCTTCAACCTCCGCAGGCGCTCCGATCAGACGTAGGTGCTCGATGGTGTGCTCGAAGGGGTCAAACATGGAAACCATGGCGCTGTTGTAGTTGAGCTCGTGCGTGAGGGCTTCCAACACCTGGTGTAGGAGGGCGTCACGTTCAAAGGTCGAGCTGAAGGAGAGGCCTGCTCGGTGCAGTGCCGTGAGTTGAGCCACTTTGCGTCGGAGTTCGACACGCATCTGTTCTTGTTCGAGATAGGCCTCGCGCAATTCCTCGTGACGGGATTCGACGAAGGCAATCTGTTCCTGAATCAAGGCCTCGC
>JAOUMR010000193.1 GCA_029881435.1 Nitrospira sp. | reverse complement strand
ATCGGCAGGGTGGCCAGCTGCATCATGCGGCCTACAAGGCGATGGGTGAATTGCAGGGGGCTATTGCACAAAAAGCAGAGGCGTTGTTCTCAAAGCTGAGTGATGAGGACCAACGAAAGGTCCAACAGATCTTTCTTCGCCTGGTACGACCCGGTGAGGGTGAGGCGGACACCAGGCGACGCGCGACGCTTGGGGAGGTGGGGGCAGAGGACCATCGTCTGACACTGCAGCTCGCCGACGAACGGTTGTTGGTGACCTCGCAGGTTGCCGGTGGTGGAGAGGAGACCATCGAGGTGTCGCATGAGGCGCTCATTCGGCATTGGGATCGACTCAAGGGCTGGGTGGATGCCGATCGTCGCTTTCTCTTGTGGCAGCAGCGCCTCCGTATCGTGGTCGATCAGTACGAAGAGAATCACAAGAGTTCCGACCTTCTTCTCAGAGGATTTCCCCTCACCGAGGCGTTGGAATGGCTGAAGAAAAAGCCGGACTCGTTCTCCGCGCGGGAACGCCAGTTTGTCATGGCCAGCAAGACGCGTGTGTTGCGTCGCCGATGGCTCACTGCGGCAATCGGTGGGATTGTGGTAGTTGGTGTGACGCTACTTTGGTTGGAAAAGCAAAGAGTGACCGTCAAATACGCCACGAGCGTAGTCATGGCTCGGTTATATCTGGTCTCGGTGGCGGAGCCGGAAATGGTCATAATCTCGGGTGGGAGCTATCGGCAAGGAGATATTCGAGGTCAAGGGTCCAAGGAAGAACAGCCTGTCCGACAAGTGACGATCAAACCGTTCGCCATGGGAAAGTATGAAGTGACATTCCAAGAGTACGATTGGTACGTGGAATTGACAGGTGGTGGATCACCACACGATCAAGCATGGGGACGAGGGAAACGTCCAGTCATCAACGTCTCATGGAATGACGCTGTGACCTACGCGAAGTGGCTCTCACAAGCGACGGGGAAACGCTATCGTCTTCCAACAGAGTCGGAGTGGGAATATGCGGCCCGAAGTGGGGGGAAAGATGAGACCTGGGCGGGAACTTCGGATGAGGAGCAGCTACATGATTATGCGGTGTATTACAAGCATACTCATGGTACTGAGGTAGTTGGCAGCAAGAAACCCAGTGGGACCGGTGTATATGACATGAGCGGCAATGTTATGGAATGGGTCGAGGATTGCTGGCATTACACCTATGAACGAGCACCAACGGACGGATCGGCATGGCTCGAAGCGGATAGTGGTGATTGCGACCGGCGCGTGGGCCGGGGCGGTTCCTGGTTTGATCATGATCCGGGGATCCTTCGTGTTTCTGCCCGAGAGGGAGGCTCGCCCGACGTCGGGGCCAGCTACCTTGGCTTCCGTCTTGCCCAGGACCTTCCCTAACCCTATGCGCTTTGTTCTTTGACCCTTTGCCTCCGATTCCGCCGGGCGAGTGCAGTCTTCGAGAGGTAGTGGAGTGACGTGATGCCTGCAACAGTTCCCCAGGCCGTGCAATCGTGCCATGAGCTGCTGCTGTGGCTGATTCCGCAGCTCGATAAGTTCCCCCGTTCGCGTCGCTTCACGTTGGGCGAGCGGCTCAAATTCAGTGGTCGATTGGACGCTAGCTGAATATTCTTCCCTTGCTAGCCTGCGATTCGCCTTTTTTCTCTCCGCCGCTTCCCGACACTGATCTTAAGTTAAAAATAGTAATAAACATGTTTACAATAAACTAACATGTTGTTATAAATGAATAGTTGGAGAATGTTCTGTGTCTGTCGACAATAAAACATCTCAAGAAATTCAAGAGTTTATCATCCGCAATGTCGGGAGTCATCCAACGGACATCGGCCGCTTGACGGCTGAAACGTTTGGTCTGTCTCGGGTGGCCATCGTTAATCGCCTAGGGGCCCTCATCAAAGCCGGCCTCCTCGTAGCAGAAGGAAAGACCAAGGCTCGACGCTATACCCTCACGGTGCTGAACAGCCATCATAAGGAATTGCAGATCGTTCCTGGGCTGACGGAAGACCAGGTGTGGCTTCGTGACGTGAAACCCTCCCTGCTCGGTGTGCCGACCAATGTGTTGGATATCTGTGCTCACGGTGTCACGGAGATGGTCAACAACGTCATTGACCACTCTGAGTCGACCACGGCGACGATTGGTGTGTCGCGTGATGCGGCCACCATCACCATCACCATCCGTGATTACGGAGTCGGGATCTTTCACAAAATTCAACAGGCGCTGAATCTCAGCGATCCTCAACATGCGATTCTTGAGTTGGCCAAAGGAAAACTGACGACCGATCAAGCAAGGCATACGGGTGAAGGGATTTTCTTTACCTCCAGAATGTTTGATGAGTTCAGTATCGCCTCGGGGACATTGCTGTTTATCAGGCTCCGCCGAACGGATGATTGGCTGTTTGAATCAGAGGAAGCCCCGAAGCATGGTACGGATGTCATGATGAAGATCGCCACGAATGCGAGTCACACCACCAAGGAGATCTTTGATCAGTACCGAGCAGAATTCGACCAATTTGGCTTCTCAAAGACCAACATCCCTCTCGTGCTGCTCAAATACGAGGGAGAGCAGCTCATTTCTCGTTCTCAGGCCAAGCGGTTGATGGCTCGCATCGATCAATTTCGAGAGGTGATCCTCGACTTCAAAGGCATTACCTCCATTGGGCAAGCCTTTGCCGATGAGGTGTTCCGTATCTATCGAGGTGACCATCCAGGGGTCAATGTTTATCCTGTGAATATGGCGCCGGATGTCAAAGGCATGATTCAACGGAGCCTATCGGGAAGCCCGGATGATTCCTTGAATGACTATCTTCGAAGCGATATGGAGAAACACAAAGTCACGTGAATACACGATTCATGAGAACCTGCTCGCAGGAAAGGCTGTAGATAGCAAGTTACTCAGCAGTCAGTAAGTTAGACAACACATGTTGAGTGTGTCATAATCCGTTCCGCCATGACGCGAGACGGACGAACCCTGGATCACGGCACCCTGGAAACCATCCGCACGATGGCCGTC